>NZ_JBPXRQ010000048.1:0-30703 GCF_051842895.1 Cytobacillus sp. Hm23 | reverse complement strand
ATCTGATGTATCACATTTCTTACATCGCATCATAAGCCCTCCTATTGTTCGGTTTTTATAACTATTTTGCAGCTGACCATCCACTAAATTGTTCGGATTTAAAGATGTTTTTCAGCTGTATTTTTAACCAGGTCTTTCGTGTTTCCCAGAGAATGGTACTAATAAACACAATACAAAATAAGTCTTATAAGCTAAAATTATCCACAGCTTCATCCACAAGGTCTTGACTAATCCCGATATACCGCAAGGTAACTGAAGGGTGACTGTGGTTAAATATTTCTTGAAGTAAAGCTACATCCTTATATTTCTTGTAAAAGAAGTATCCGAAAGTCTTTCGCGTTGAATGACACCCACACTCAGACACCCCAACCTCTTTTGCTGCTTCATTTAGAATTTTCCATGCTTGGGATCTTTTAATATGATTGGAGCCACGTAATGACTTAAATAGATAATCATCATCTTTCATGTTGGTTGTATATTCATTAATTTGCTTCTGTAGCTCCTTATTTAATTTAAACCGTTTAGATTTTTTAGTTTTCTGCTCAGTAATAACTAGATGACTATGATTTTTAACATCTTTTACTTTCAAGCTTAGTAAGTCACTGATCCTTAACCCTGTATTAATTCCCATTGTGAAAAGAAAGTAATTTCGCTTGTTTTGTTTTAATAATGCGAGTTTCATTGCTTCAATTTGTTCTGCGTCTCGTATTGGCTGCACTACTTTCAAACTTACTGTCACCTTCTATTAAATTATTTTGATTGGTTTTTTTGTAATTTTTGTATGTCAAGATATGCATAATCCTCACGGATAATTTTCTTTTGGAGTTGTATTTGTTCTTTTTCCTCTTTGGTCATATTTTTCTCACCCACTCAGCTTCAGTTTCTGCTTGCACTAATAGCCCCCACTGTTTCGAATATTGATTATCTGCCTTTACCTGTTGCTTTGAAATACCTGTTTCATAAACAGTAACTACTGCTAATTTTTCACGATCTAGTGATTTTCCTTTATGAAGAGCAACGTATCTTGTATTGCTCATATAACCTCACTCACTTTCTCCAGTTTTAACTCGCTATCACCTGTGTAACACCAAATCTTATTTCTGCTTCTTGAATACGCTGTCTTAGCCTTTTCATTCTTTCTTCTTGTTTGGATTTTGGTTCTGGTCCACACTCAGGACATACAGAAAATTCAACTGAACAGTTATCTACTTGATGAATACGATGAGTACCATTACACAATTGACACATTTTTACCCCTCCATTATTCGAGTAATAAATCTAACAAACTCTCATTTTCTTGTTGAGCAATCTTACTCCGTACCTTCTCTTCAGGCATCTCCACGGGAAAAGTCATCTTTTCAATTCTGCTGCTTATTCTTCCTTCTGGGTACTTTTCATCCAATTCATCTATAGCCATATTGCTAGTGAAAATTGTGACTTTTTGGTGTTGCAGACGATAATCTAAAATCCTGGTAAACGTTTCTTCAACCCATTCTCCAACCTTCTCAACACCAATATCATCAAGAACTAATATATTTACTTGTTTAGTAGAATCGATAATATCTGACGCCTTTGCTTTTGAATCAGGATGAAAAGTTTTCTTTATTTCTCCAAGCAAGTCTGCTGTAGAAGAATAGAAAGCCGTTAATGATCTTTCTTTTGTATCGTGTACCTTTAAAATGGCATTAAGAATACTCGCTGCTAATCTTGTCTTACCACTACCTTTTGTGTTGCTATACAGGTACAATCCTTTTCCTTGCTCGTACATAGAGTTAAAATTCCTCACAAAGTTTGTTGCTATCCGTTTGGCTGTGACTGCTTTTTCAAGTGATTCACGCGTTTGATATATATCAATTTCAAAAGACTTGATTGTTGCATTTTTAAACTCCTCTGGCATTTGTGCGTAGAACAATTTTTGATTTAGTTTCTTAATAGCTATACATTGACATTTACGCATAAACTCTTTATTTTCTTGATGGTCAACTATCCATATCAAGCCAGATCCATCACATTTAAGATAAGGGCAAGCTTCAGAAATCACAGTCAACGTCTCGTATCTTGTTGTTAAGACCTTTTCTTCGTGCAATTTCATTGAGTCTTTGAACTTCTTTGCTAGTGCTGGATTGTGTACCTCCAACAGCTTTTGGAAGTTTTGCATGCTCTTCTTGCCCCCCTTTATTTTTTAATTTGATTAATCCTCGCCTTGCTTCGTGCTCCTTAGTATTCCGTAATATTCCTAATGTGTAGCTCTCTCTTTTGTCATCATGTTCCTCAAAGTGTTTCCACAGAGCATAGTGAATTTGGTCTATAGAATACTTTTGAATCTTTTCTATGAAGTTCACTAGGATATTTGCTGATATATTACAAGTTGATCTATTTAGACGGATGCAATCAAAGTAAGAAATTAAGATTTTGTCATTAATTGATTCAGGTAGAGCGTTGGTTCGCAAAGCGAAATCAACAAAGGTCTCTATATCTTCTGTTGAAGTCAAATTTTTGCTTTTTACTTTTGCTTCGTCAATATATTCTTTTAATGTTTTATTGATGTTTATGTTGTTTAATGATGTTATAAATGATGTTAAGGTATTGCCTTTCTCATTGCCCATCTGTTTGCCCTCCTCTTTGCCCTTCTTGTTTTTTTGGGGTTGTTTATCCATAGAGCCGCAAGGTTTTTGCTCCTTGATTCCTTTGCCCTTCTCTTTGCCCTCTTCTTTGCCTTTCTCATTGCCCTTTTTTTGATATTTTTCAAGGGTTTGAAAATTGGAATATTCACTGATTTTCACCTTAATACCCCTCTTTTGATTAAGGGTTTCCACATTGATATAACCTGATTTCTTTAACCTTTCTAGGATGTTGCGAATGACTTTGTAAGTCCAGCCTATTTCTTCTTCTAGCTTAGTAATTGATGTAATCAGCTCACCTCGTTCACAATTCTTACTTGATTCATAGTTCGCTGATTCCATAAAGTGTAAGAACAACATTTTGTCCTTTAGGTTGTTAAATGACAACCTGGGGACAACTACAAAACCCATAGCATGTATCTGATTGTCCAACCTAATCACCTCTTAACATCTCTTAAGCAACTCGCAAATTTTCCTTTTATCTGTACTAAAAGATAGCCGTTTGGAGCTATATAATCTTCAACTGCTTGTATAAAATCAATTCCATTATGTTGTTTAAGTTTTAGTATTTTGTCACTCAATAAAACTCTATGATAGACTTTCGAATCATCTAGTAAACTGTTATAATTATTCATGTAGATCGCATTCTTCAATAAAAATATTTACTTGTCCTGTGATATTTTTATTGAATCTTTCGGCAATTTCACACGCAATCAAATGACATTCAATAACGCTGCCCGCATGAATGAATGAAGTTTGAATTGTATCGAAATTGTCTTTTGTTTTTATAGAGAAATCAACTTCGTATAGCATAACTTGTCCACCTTTTTCATATGGATTGTAATAGTCAAGAAGCATCCTTATTTAGTCCCATCATCGTTGCTTTTCTTTCTATCCCCCTAGGTGGTCTATTTAGTTTTTGAGCTAAATGAAGTATGTCAAACATCATGTAATGATTAATTAAGTACTGCTCCTCTTCCTCACTCCATACACCTTTGTTATACTCTTTAATCATCTTATGTTGAAGCTTGGGCTTGTCCATTATTGAATTATTCAGACTTTGAAGTGTTTTACCGACTGGACACTTAGAGCAAATCCCATTTCTACTGAAAGACACGCTTTTATATTTGCATTGCCCACATTCACTATCTAAGATATTTATTATTTGCTCACGAACTATCTTTTTCTTGGCTCTTTCCTCTTTCTTTGTCACCTATGTTTCACCTCTTCTCATAGATTAAGAGAGTAACTAGATTATGTATATTCATGAGGCTACCCTCTTTTTAGGTATCCATGCTTCAATGTATTTAATTGCTGCTGCTAACTCTTTTCTTTTTAGATCTCTATAACTTGCTACGCCAAATCGATCCTTAATATCACGATGTAGTTCCCTAAATAGATCCTTTCGACCTTCCTTATCAATCGTTAGCTCGTACACTTTTGCACCTACAGCTTTTTGTACTCTTCTTTGCTGTCCGCTATCCAAAGTTACTTGCTCCTCAACTTTGTATTCCAATTGCTTTACTTTGCTCCCCAATTGATCAACTTTTTCAGAGTTTTCTAAAGTTAATTTCACTGATGTTAATAATTGTTCTCTTTCTGATAATAATTTTGTTTGATGTTTAACCCTGTAGTAATCATCAACCAACATTTCATATGCTTCCCATGCTTTATCCGTGTTTAATGACTTAGCATGAAGCCATGCACCTTTTTCTGTCCAGAGGTATAATTTGTTGAGGTTAGGCGCGATTCCTAAAATTTCGTATTCGCGTTTAAAGCTTCTAAGTTCACCGCCAGAAAGTAAAATAAAATGCTTATCTTCTATAAAGCGCTGTTGGTTATTTGCAAAGTTGTTATTTAGCATTTTTATTGTCGCGCCATACTGTTCGGCAAGAATTTCACTTGTAAGCAACCTTTGTCCACTTTGTTCTATAATTAGTGTTTTGTTCATATATTCACCTCAATATTCACTGTATTTAAAAATTTCAAGCTTGCTACTTTTTGCCTATTCTATAGCAATTGTTAACTGCTTCAGCAATTCCTAATAAAACAGGGTTTCTTTTTTCCCATTCCTCTTCAAACCACTTTGTACGTTCTTCAGCTGTCATTTCAACTAATGGAGAAAATACAGTAATTTTTGTATTTCCATCCATCCATTCTTTCTTAGGTATGTTTGTCACTTCAGCATCACCTCTTGATTTATTTCTATGAGGTAAATGTGGTTGGACAACACTATTATTTGAAATCATATTTGATTCCTCCTTTTTAAGAAACCCGATGTTTTTCTTATGCGACAAAATGTATTTATATCAACAATCAAAAAACTACATTTTGTGGTTTATATGACTAAAAAAAAGCCACTCTACTGACACACCATAAAAACTTGCTATTCTAAGTTTAATTTCATCAGGAGGAGTTCGTGTTCCTAATTCATAACTAGACATCGTACTATCTTTTATATTTAGCAGTTTTGCAATCTCTTTTTGTTCTCTATTTCCTCTTAAGTATTGTAATTTTTCTTGAATGTTTTGCAAGGCTTGTCCTCCTAAGCTAATAATACAATATGTAGTTTATAATCCCTACAATAGATTACATATTGTGTTTTGTCAACTATTAATTTATTATTAGTTATGAGGTGATTTAATGAGTACCTTTGGTGAAAGGTTAAAGTTATTGAGAACCGAAAGACGAATGTATCAAGAGGACCTTGGTAAAATAGTCGGTTTAAGCAAAAGTGCTATTGGAACATATGAACGGAATGAGAGAGAGCCAACACTTGAAATGTTACATACTCTTAGTAAATACTTTGACGTTACAATTGATTACTTAACAGGTAATTCCGATGAACGAAAGCTGGAAAATGTTAATATATCATCTGAGGCTATACGTTTATATAAACTTTTTGAATCAATTCCAGATGGCGAAAAGAAGAAAGAATTAGAGAAAAAAATCCTTTCTTACGCAAATTATTTAAAATCAACAGAGTTATGACAAGAAGCTACCAAAGCTATGATATAATGGTGGCTTCTTTTTCTATTTCCTTTATTAATTCTTGACTTTTTTCGTCATCTTGATCTGTTAATATACAAATTGCATCGAATAACTCTAAATCCATAATTGTCATTTCTCCTATATTTTTTTTGTCTAAAGTCACTATATTTTCTAATTCAAATGTGTCTTTCTCCACCGCAATGTCAGGATCCCAACAAGTATAATCATGAACATCCTCATGCATGATCTTGGTGATTTTATCGTTGATGTTGTCTATCTCTTTTTGGGTTTTACTTTGGAGTAGTTTTTGAAAGTCGATTTTTTGAGCGTATTTCTTTTTAGTATTCAACGATAATTCCATGACAATTACCCCTTTCTTAGTCAAACTTTCCAAATCGGCGATTTTCTCCACATTGGAAAGTTTCCGTAAAATCACGAAAGACGCAACCTCTTAAAAGGCTACGTCTCTCAATTATCAGTTGATTATTATGAAGTTTTGTTAAACTGTTGGGACGTTATCATCACTTGATTTAGTGATAGTATCTGTTTTTGCAGCTGCAGTTTTAACTGTCGGCACATTATCATCACTTGATTTCACCATAATAGTGTCTGTTTTTACAACTACAATTGCTTTTTCATCTTCTACAATAACATTGGTCGCATTTGCAGATAATAACAACATACCCATAATCGCTACGGCTGTTAATCCTTTTTTAAACATCCAATTCACCTGCTTTCTGCTTGTTAATTTTATATACTCTTTTAACAACATCTTCATCAACGCCTTCCTCTGAACCTAATCGTAGAAGTTCTATCATCGGAAAAAATCCATACAAACGGTCATTTTCGTCTATGAAACCACATAATGAATCCCAAAAATCATTTTTATCTCTAGTAGCTCTTCCTCTTATATAATCATACAAAGGGCGTCTACCATATTCTCTTTCTAAACGGTCTATTATAATAAGACCCTTATCTGCATTGCCATCTAATATATGCTTAAAAGCAATATTTGGCTCATAATGTAATTCTTCCATTTGTACATCAATGCCATGAATAAGTTTAGCGAAATGCATTTTGTATTCTACAATGTGGATTGACTTTGAATCATCCACTTCTCTATAGATTTCTATTGCTTTTTCAAAATAATCTATTACTTTATCAATTTTATTTTTATCTTGAATGTTTCTGTCTGCTAACGTGACGAAGGCAAGAGCATTGAAATGTTTTCCGGGCGACTTCTTAATTGTTCCTTTAGATATTTCTTCAGCTCTATCAAATTCTCCTGCACGAACATATATAACTTGCCTGTACTGATCTAATCTAGCCCCTAATGAAAATCGCATATAAGGGTTTTTCACACTTTCTATTAGTTCTTTTAATTTCGCCATATCTTTTGTGATTTCAGTCCATCGTCTCTTATAGT
The DNA here is from genome assembly GCF_051842895.1 of Cytobacillus sp. Hm23. NCBI lineage: Bacteria > Bacillati > Bacillota > Bacilli > Caryophanales > Bacillaceae > Cytobacillus > Cytobacillus sp. Hm23. The sequence goes on along the minus strand of NZ_JBPXRQ010000048.1, from coordinate 23,665 downwards.
TGTTATAACCATGAATTGATAGCAAACGATAAATCTGCATTTCAACCCAATATGGTTTAAGCTCTATAATTCTGACATTCCACGCTTCCATTGTTATTTTACCAAGTTTCCGCTGGATACTTAGTGAGTAAAAATCAGCCCATTCCTTCAATCTGTTCTTCTCGTTATTTTTTCCGTAACAAAAATTGCAAAGTTTTTGTAATTGATCCAAATAATTATGTGTATCACAATATTCCATGGCTACTTTAACATTGTCGTAGTTTTCTAAGTCTTTTATATATAATAACATTAATTCTTGGGTGTTTAGAGATTCATCAATAGTTGCCACATACTTTACAGTTTCTAGTATTTTATCAAAATCGCTTTCTCGACCGTGTTTTAACACTTTCGAAAAAAGACTTTCTCCAATACCTGCTTTTTTTGCAACATCGTTCTGATTTAGCTCTAGTTCATCTAGTACTTCTTTAAACCTAAAGCCGAATGTTTCTACTGCAACCGCCGAAGTCAATTTTCCCCCTCCTAAAATATAAAGAGCCAACCCCTACGAACGGATCAGCTCTTTATACAGCGAAAAAGAAAGATGGAAAAAACGACCATTTTCTGCTAGTATATTAGCTGTATCCTAGTCCTAGTAGGATACACACGGGGCTACCTTTTGACCGCCAAGTTAAAAAAGGTAGTTCCCACTCTTTTAATTTTTTTGATAAATCAGTATATACTCATAGACTATCATACAAAATATTACTATTTCAACATGATATTTACAGAATTATAAAAAGTAAAATTTTCCTTATACTTCTTCCTATCCTCTAGTTCAATTACATATCAAAAACATAGGTTCTTAAAAAACTATCATTCTACAAATTCCGACAAATCAATACATACATTATTACTTACAGAATGTGCAAACAACTATTAGACAAAAAGAGAGTTGTAGTTTATTCTTTTGGGTAGAGTGAATTAATATACTGGTTAGAGGTGATATATTTGAATCGTCTTAATAATTTAGATGTTTTTATTTACTTACGCAAAAGCCGTAAAGACATTGAGGAAGAAAAAAATGCAGCAGAAGATGGTTCTTCATATGATACATTGAGCCGTCATAGAAACAATCTCTTAAAATTAGCAAAAAATGAAAATCACAACATTGTAGAAATATATGAAGAAATTATATCTGGTGAATCAGTAGCTCAACGACCTAAAATGCAAGAAATGTTACGTGAAGTCGAATCGGGACTTGTTGAAGCTGTTTTAGTAATGGATATAGACCGTCTTGGTCGTGGGGATATGTTAGATCAAGGAATTCTGGATAGGGCCTTTCGATATTCAAATACAAAAATTATTACGCCCTCAAACACCTATGATCCAGAGGATGAGTCCTGGGAACTTACATTTGGGATCAAATCATTAATATCTCGTGAAGAGCTAAAAGCAATTACAAGACGATTACAAGGAGGTAGACGTGACAAAGCTTTAGCTGGCAAATCAATTTCTAAAAGACCTCCTTTTGGGTACTTGAGAGATGAAAATTTAAAGTTGTACCCTGATCCAGAGAATGCATGGGTTGTAAAAAAAATATTTGAGATGATGACAGAAGGTAAAGGAAGGAATGCTGTTGCTCAAGAACTAGACAAGCTCGGTGTGGCTCCCCCATTTAGAGATACTTGGGCTCCTTCTACAATTTCTTCTATGATAAAGAACGAAGTTTACATTGGACACATTATTTGGGGTAAAATAAAACATGTTAAGAGAAATGGGAAATACTACAAAAAGAAACTACCTAGAAATCGTTGGATAATTAAAGAGAATGCTCACGAGCCCATAGTAACTAAAGAGCTTTTCGAAAAGGCGAATGAAGCTTATTCAAATCGTTGGCGGCCTAATACAGAACCTACAAAAAAGTTAGCTAATCCGCTTGCTGGTTTATTACAATGTGAAATATGTGGGTATACAATGTGGTATGTCCCAAGAAAAGATAGACCAAGTCACCAAATTCGTTGTGTCCAGCCTCAATGCAAAGGGAAACAAAAAGGAGCTTCTTTACATCTGGTTGAGGATAAAATTTTAAATGGATTAAAAGAGTATATTGAACAATTTGCTATTAATGATGATTATAACCAAAACAGAAATGAAGAGATATCAGATATTCCTTTTAAACAAAATGCTATAGAAAAAAAGAAGAAAATGTTAGATGAGCTAAAAGTACAAAAGAGTAACCTCCATGATCTTTTAGAACGTGGAATTTATGACATTGATACTTTTATGGAACGTCAACATAATTTAGTTGATAGAGTAAAGAAAATTGAAGAAGAAATTAATTTGATTGAGAAAGAAATAATAGATGAAAAATTGATGAAAAAAAACAAGATTGAATATGTGCCTACGATAAAGAAAGTTTTAGAGGGTTATCATCACACTAATGACATCGAAGCTAAAAATCAATTATTAAAGAAAGTTCTAGAAAAGGTTACCTATTTACGGAAACCAGAGTGGACTACAAAAGATCAATTTGATGTTAAGCTATACCTTAAAACATAAAAAGTTGTTGATATATCAACAACTTTTTATGGGTATAGGTTGGATAGTTATACTGATTCACTTCACCATACCCGAAAATATTTGATATCTCCATAAGCTCTTTCACATGCTTAACACATCTAGCGTTATCGGAAGTAAGATTATCTCCATCTGAAAAATGAAATGGATAAATGTTGTATAGAGCAGGATTATATTTATTATCAATTACTTCAAGTGCTTTACGATAAACTGAAGAACAGATTGTTCCTCCACTCTCTCCTTTAGAAAAGAAATCCTCTTCAGAAACAACTTTTGCTTCTGTATGATGGGCAATGAATACTAATTCAACTGTTTCATATTTAGTCCTCAAGAAACGTGTCATCCAGAAGAAAAAGCTACGAGCCATATACTTTTCCCAAATTCCCATACTTCCACTCGTATCCATCATTGCAATGACAACCGCTTTTGACTCATGTTTTATAACTTCATTCCATGTTTTATATTTTATATCTTCTCGATATATAGGATGAAAACTTGGATTACCTTGCATTGCATTTCTTTTATAGGCGGAAAGCATCGTTCTTCTTTTATCAATGTTTCCAGTTAGACCAGTCCGTCTTATATCATTAAATTCTATTTTATCAATAACAATTTCATCTTGATCTTTTTGCTTTAAGTTAGGAAGCTCTAACTCTTTAAATAGCGCTTGCTCTAATTCCATTAAAGAAACTTCTGCTTCGTAATAATCCTCTCCCGGCTGATCACCAGCACCCTGTCCTTTACCTGCACCTTTTTTGGAAGGTGTACCATCACGTGCAATTACATCACCAATTTTACTCTCTCCATCTCCTTGACCAGTATGCTTATTCTTATCATAATTGTATCGAATTTTATATTCATCTAATGAACGAATTGGGATTTTTATTACTTCCCGTCCATTTGACATGACAATACTTTCTTCTGTTATTAAATCTGGCAAATTGTTACGAATTGCTTCTTGTACTTTTTCTTGATGCCTTTGCTGGTCATCATGTCCTTTACGATGGAGGGACCAATCTTCACGTGAAACCACAAACGATCGCACATTTTTTACTGACATTTGTTAATCCCCCTATTTAATTTTTTAACAATCTGAAAAATCCATTCACAAAATTCGCATTGCCTGCATAACGTATCATAGTGCTTTTTTTCTCATTAGAAAGGTTGGTTACTCTATCATATGCAGTAAGGATGAATTATTGACAAATATTTCAGCTAAATAGGTACATATCTATTAAAATTAGACAAGTCCTGCAAATCTTGTTTGAAGGAAATAAGAGAAGAACGTTGATATAGCTTGCATACTTATAATTATTGAATGTAAAAAGAGAAGAAAAAATGTTTAAACTTGTATAATTTAGCAGGATTAATGAGTTTAGCTAAAGAATATATGAATCAACAGAAACTAATTGAATATTCAGTTAATAATAATCATTCAGTTTCTTTTTTATATATACATTTATATTTAGGGGGGATTAAATGAATGCATTTAAATTACTGGTAACTGACCTTGGAAAGTTAACTAGTAAAAAGGGGATGTTATTATCTGTCATCCTTGTACTTCTCATTCCTATTGTTTACGTAGCCATCCTACTTTCATCTACATGGGGACCATATGATTATATGTCAAATTTACCTGTTGCTGTCGTCAATAAGGACAAAGGTGCCATGTCAGGTGATGAACCTATTAATGTTGGTGAAGAATTAGTCGCTGATATGAAGCAAAGCATGACACTGGGCTTTCACTTTGTTGATGAAGAATTAGCTCATAAAGGGCTAACAAATCAAGATTATTACATGGTAATTGAAATTCCTGAAGATTTCTCTCAAAAAATTACAACAGTTCTAACTGAGAGCCCTAAGGTACCTGAACTCCTTTATTACCAAAATGAAGGCTTGAACTTTACAGCTGCTCAAGTAACAAGTGGAGCTACAGAAAAAATTCGGGAGCAACTCGGGAATAAAATAACTGAGATTTATACACAAAATCTTTTTGCGCAGCTTGGTGAAATTTCAAGTGGTTTTGAATCTGCTGCAGAAGGCTCAGATCAATTATATTCTGGTTCAATGGAATTACGTGAAGGAACAGGGTCAATGCTATCTTCTTTACAACAAAAAGCTCCAGAAATTAATCAATTAGCTGCTGGTTCACAAGAGCTTGAAGCCGGTACACAGCAATTGTTAACATCATTAATTTCAAAGCAGGGAAGTATTGATGAATTAGCTAGTGGATCAAAGGACCTTGAAGACGCGATAGGATTATTACTAACTACAATTAAACAGGGCTCTGCGCAGATCGATGTATTAGCTGAGGGTGGAGAAATATTAGCAAATGGTAGTCAAGAGCTTGCAGATTATACTCCACAAATCCTCCAAGGGTTAAATGATGCTTATAATGGAAGTGTGAGCTTAAATAGTGGTATGGAACTACTTGCACCTGGAAGTCAAGAAGTCGCTAATGGTATCGATGGTATTATTGCAGGAACTATTGATTTAGCAGGAAACCTGCAAACTCTACTTACTCTCCTAGAAGCTTACAATGCCACTCATAATCTAAATTCTGATGAAAACTTCACAAATATACTAGCACTAAGTAACGGAATATCAGCAGGCGTTAATCAATTGATGAATGACACCCAAACTAAGCTGAAGCCTGGAGCTGATCAAGTTGCTCAAGGACTAGACGAAGCTGCACCAAGTGTAAAACAATTAGAGGCAGGGCTTGGTGAGTTAATCATTGGTCAAGAAGCTGTAAATAATGGTGTTTTAGATTTAGATGCAGGAGCTAAACAAATTGCCGATGGAACAGCTATTGTAAGTTCATCTTGGAACTCAATAATAAATAACTTATCTTCTATTCATAGTGGCGCTTCAATGATTAGGATAGGCAACAATGATGTTAATACTGGATGGAAAACACTAACAGAAGGTACAACTATCATTAACAGTAATATGCAACTACTTAATGAAGGTAATCAAAGCGTACAATCAGGTTGGGAAGATTTATCAAACGGTGTATTACAACTAGATGCGGGTGCTGGCCAAATTGAAGAGGGCAGCAAGGAGCTAGCATTTGGGCTTGAAGAAGGTGCTCAACAAACTACTAGCATCAATGCTTCGGATAAAAATATTGCAATGTTTTCATCACCTGTGCAACTTGTTGAAGAGAAAGTAAGCGGTTTCGAATACTATCGTGATTCGACTGCTCCATATATCATATCTCTTGCGCTTTTTGTAGGTATCTTAATGATGTCTTTCATCATAGACTTTAAAAAGCCATCTGAGGCAGAGCTACCAACATCAGCCATAAGCTTGTTTGCTAGTAAATTTATGACGTTGATATTATTTTCAGTAGTCCAGGGATTATTAGTTTCCATCGTTACGATACTATTCTTACAGCTTCATGTAGCAAACGTTGTCTTATTCATACTATTTACTATCTTCGTTAGTTTAACATTCATGACCATTATCTTCTTCCTTGTATCTCTTGCTGGAAATGTTGGACGTTTCTTAGCGTTTGTATTTATCGTTCTTCAGTTATCAATAACTGGCGCTAACCTACCTATTGATATGTTACCAGAGAATTTACGAAATTTGAGTGAATTCCTCCCATTAACATATACAAATGCTGGATTTAAGTCTATTATTTCACTTAATGATACTGGCTTCATGTGGTCAAACACTTCAGTTTTATTCATTTACTTCGTGATTTTCTCAGTGCTTACATTAAGTACATTTTTATTTGGTACAAAAAAGCTTGCGCATGATCAAAGTTTGTCTGCGTAAATAAAAAGATGAAATTTAATAATCATGTAAAAAACTTTAAGATTCGGGTCTAAACACTCAAATCTTAAAGTTTTTTTATTTTTGGACGGTAATTCGATAATACGGGAGATTTAATCCATGGTGGCTACATATGTATTATCAACCTTATTAATGAAAAGGAATTTCAAGCATAATAGCAATGAGAATAATGTATAAACTAATGTGAATATATACAATTCTAACACGAATTCAGGTTCTTTTGTAAAGTCATATAACTTTGGGACCCCAATGGAAAAAGGAAGATAAATGTGGATATAATACATTACTCCAAAATACATCAGTATGATAACAATCTTTAAAAATAGTTTTTGATCATTTGGCCTCATATAAGATATCTTTTGCTTACCTTTTAATACATGATAGATAGTTGATCCTGTTATTGAGATAAAAAGAACAACAAAGAAAGATATGATATAAATCATTAGTTTGTCATAAGCTTTTATCTTTGGAAAATCCTCAATTAATAATGGTGTTACAGTTCCCCCACTTACTATTCTATAAAGATTTAAACCACTATGGAAAGTTACATTTTGATTTGAATTTGCTAAGAATATTAGCCCATACGACATGTCGGAGGAAAGAATCATATTTGAGCTGAATCCAGGTGTACCACTATCTTTATATATATTATGTGGAAACACTTCCTAATTATAGCCGAACCCAAATCTATTTGCTTTAAACAGTTCAGCAATACTTGTTGAACTAACTAATGGACCTGTTTGAGTATTACCTCCATTTAATAGAAATATCATGTAATTGGCTAAATCAGAAGCGTTTTATGATAATGCACCAGAGCTAGATGTAGCATAAGTTAATTTCTCTTTATACCCCCAATGATAATGATGCCCCTCGCTATATTAAGAAGGTTCTTATTTTCAAAAGTATAATAGCCTGTTCGATCCATGTTAAGTGGTTTGAAGATATTACTATCCATATATTGAGTGAATGTCTTACCCAAAGCTTCCTCTAAAATTATTTACAACAAATCTGTATTCATAGGTCTGACCTGGTATTGAAACTAGAATAATATCTTGTAACTTATCATTGATTTCATCTATAATATGCTCTTTAGCTAAACTGGTAATTTCATGAACATTAAGCCTACTTGGTAGTCCACTTGAATGATTAAATAAATATTTAATAAGTATCTGTTCGGAAATATCTGGATCTTTTGTTGTAAACCACGGAAGATATTTAACTACAGGGTCATCAATGCTTAAAAATCCCTGCTCTTCTAGTTGTAAAATTGCTACTGGAACAAATACTTTAGAAAGGGAACCTAGAACAAAGTTTGTATTTTCATCTACAAATTCACTCTGTTTAGTAACGTCCAAAAACCCAAAACCTTTAGAATAAATAATGCCATTTTTATCTACTAGAGCAAACGACATCCCAGGGATAGGATGTTCTTACATGTTGAACTCTATTTCAGATTCTATCTGTTGGATAATCCTATCTACATCATTGACTTAGGCGAATACTTCATGCTTATTTGACAAAACAATAATATAAAGTATCGACCATGTTAATAGAGCTAGCTTTTTAATGAGAACCTCTCCTTTATACACAAGAATTCCACAGTTGTTTTTAACCCACCGCCAGATGCTGTAAGAGCTAAATCATTTTAACAACACGAAAAAGTACAACAGTTTAATTTCATGATAATATTTTCAATTTTTTATTTTTGTTATTTATAGAATTATTTATCAAATTTTCTTTATATTGGACTAATAATCAAGCTATTTAAAAACTTATACTTATTAATTTTTGAACATTTTATGACATTTTAATTAAATACAAGACTAAATACCTATTAGTTATGTATAATTTTCCATTGTTGTGTGTAGATACAAGAAAGAAGGGGTAAAGATAAGACAGTTAGTTGAAGAAATAGAATTTATCGAGGGTGTTGTACGTGCTATTTTAGTTTGTGACACAACTCAAGATCATTGGCTTTTAGAACACAAAAAAGAATTCCATTACGTAGCTACTTCTAACAAATCAATAATAAAGGAACTCGTTAATAAAAGTGACTATGTTCCTGTATGCATCATAGATTCTACAATAATTGCAGACCTAAACTCCTATGGAAAAAGTTCTATGTTAACAATAGACTGGTGCTTAGAAAGGGTTAAGTTTCTGCTTCAAACAGGTAAGAAATTATCAAAGCAAGTGTACAATTATTAGCAAGGTTTCATTCGTAAGTATATATAGCAGATCATTCCATTTTCAAAATAGAGAGTGGTAGGGTAAACTCCCTCTCACCTTTTTAGATGATTATCCAATATTTATCCAGTAGCAAAATCCGCCGCAAAACATCCAGTTATGAATCTATTACAATTACTTCAAATATAACACAGACGATAAAATACAGATATGAACTCGTTCATATAACCTTAAATACAATCAATTTCATCTAATTTATTGAGTCGGGGGCTAGCCCCACGAAATCTAGCTTTATACAAGTAGCCACTACGGTTAAGATGTTATTACCATACTGCTATGTCATTTTCAATGAAGTACTTATACCATTCATAATTAACTGTTATCTAACCATATAGTTTCTACTATGGGGTTAATCGTTGATTACGTTTTTCATTAATTTTGTTTAGAAAATAAATTCTTTCAGACTATCGTTAGTAAACCTGCTATCACCTTAACTTTGGCATAAAGAAGTTCATTATATAGCAGTTCGGGGTCAGTGGTGAAGTTAAATCATTCAGAACCATGGGTTAACAAGTAGTAATTCAGAATTAATACTTTTGACCAGGTTAAATAAATGTCTCCGGGATAGTATTAGGTAAATATACTTTATAAGGAAATGATTGTGTTTACATCCACCAATCTTACATGTACATATCAACTTATCATTTACTATAATTAAAATAAGAAGATGGATTGGTAAGCCACCTTCCTAAAAACATGTGTAAAATTTATGTCAAAACTTTTTCTGATTTCATACACCCTAAGTACAGTGCGTCATCTCCCTGATGAAACTGTACTTAGGTCTACATATCTTAAAGTTCCTCTCACTATGCCATATTTTAATTGCGTATGTCTTATACATCTTGTTGAGTCTTATATTTTATTTTTCTTCATATTTTCCTCTTTGTGTTTACAATTGGAATAAAATTTACATTAATAGCTACTTTAATATTGTCCACCTTAACGCTGGCTTTATTATTCATAATAAAACGTAAAATTCATTAATGAATTTTACGTTTTATTTAAGTCATTTATCTATTTAACAAGCTACCAACATAACGCAGTAATTCATTTGCTGATGTAGAATTATAGCCATGTTCATCAACTAACCTTGCAACAACTTCGTTAATCTTCTTTAATTGTTGTTCATCTGGTGTTTTCGTTGATGTTGTTATTTTGACTACATCTTTTAAGTCTGCAAATAATTTTTTCTGAATAGCTTCACGTAAACGTTCATGAGAATTATATTCAAATCTTTTCCCTTTGCGAGCATACGCAGAAATTCGAATGAGAATTTCTTCCCTGAAAGCTTTTTTTGCATTTTCCGAAATACCAATTTGCTCTTCGATTGAACGCATTAGCTTTTCATCTGGGTTCATTTCTTCACCCGTTAATGGGTCACGAAGTTTATTTTTATTACAATACGCTTCAACATTATCTAAATAATTATCCATCAACGTCTTAGCTGATTCCTCATATGAATAAACAAAGGCTTTTTGTACTTCTTTTTTCGCTATTTCGTCATATTCTTTGCGAGCAATAGAGATATAATTTAAAAACTTCTCACGCTCTTCGCTTGATATCGATGGATGCTGATCTAAACCTTCTTTTAAGGACCTAAGAACATCCAATGCATTAATAGCTGGCACTTCTTTTCTAATAATTGTTGATGATATTCGATTGATTACATACCTCGGATCAATCCCACTCATTCCTTCATCTGGATACTCTTTCTTCAATTCTTCCACATCAATTGGGTTAAAGCCTTCCACTGATTCTCCATCATACAACCGCATTTTTTTAACTAAATCAATATCATTTTTTTTCGGTTCCTTAAGCCTTGTTAAGATTGTAAACATTGCAGCTACACGTAAAGTATGCGGTGCAATATGAACGTTAGCAACATCGCTCTCTCTAATCATTTTTGTATAAATATGCTCTTCCTCAGAAACCTTTAAATTGTATGGTACAGGCATAACAATTATACGAGAATGTAAGGCTTCATTTTTCTTATTAGAAATAAATGACCTATACTCAGTTTCGTTCGTATGTGCAACAATTAATTCATCTGCACTTATTAGTGCAAAACGACCAGCCTTGAAGTTTCCTTCTTGTGTAAGAGATAATAAATGCCATAAAAATTTCTCATCACACTTCAGCATTTCTTGAAATTCCATCATTCCTCTGTTTGCTTTATTTAACTCTCCATCAAACCTATATGCCCGAGGGTCTGATTCTGAGCCAAATTCAGCTATTGTCGAAAAATCAATACTTCCAGTTAAATCAGCTATATCTTGTGATTTCGGATCAGAAGGACTAAATGTTCCAATACCAGTACGCTTATCTTCAGAAAAGAATATTCGTTCCACCAATACATTTTCAATTTGTCCACCGTATTCTTCTTCCAATCTCATCATATTAAGGGGTGATAAGTTTCCTTCAACTCTAATTCCATATTCATCAAAAAAATCTTCCCTAAGATGATGCGGAATCAGGTGTAGCGGGTCTTCATGCATCGGGCACCCTTTAATTGCATATATTGCTCCTCGGTCAGTATGAGAATATGCTTCAAGGCCTCTCTTCAAAATGGTCACTAGTGTTGATTTACCTCCACTTACAGGACCCATTAATAATAATATACGTTTACGGACATCTAGACGTTTTGCTGAAGGATGAAAATATTCTTCTACTAGTCTCTCCAATGCTTCTTCTAAACCGAATAGTTTATGACTAAAAAATCTATAATGTTTACTTCCATTTACATCTTCTATTCCTGCATCTTTAATCATATTGTACACTCTAGAGTGAGCAGATTGTGCTACATATGGTTTTTCTTTTAAAATATCTAAATAATCCGCGAAGGTACCTTCCCATTTAAGCCGCTGTTCTTCCTCTCTGTACGTTTCAATTTTCTTTAAAATATCCATAAAGGACCTCCTCAAAATTTCATGTACCATGATTAATATACTGTATGCGAGGATAACCTATAGCATGATTAATAAACGAGAATTAGGCTAATATATCAGTAAGAAGTCCTTTATAAAGCATTTTATAAATTGGACTGATTAATCATACTTTTCATTCACACATCTTGTCTGATAAGTTATAATAAAAATATCGTAAGTTTATAGGCACATTTATAGTACTGAAGGAGGATATACTAATGCGTTTAGTTCTAATTTTACTTGTCATGGTTGCTTTTTTATCAGCAATATTTACATCGGGGTATGATGATAAACCAGGTGCTAAAAATTAATTTTTTTGAAAGGACATATTACAATACCTTTCAAGTTTAATTAAAAGGCTCTTTTCGTAAGTTAACTGACACAGCTAGGTATTTATGAAAAGATACGTTCGAATGTTATATGTATACGTACCAAAGTCTATGTTCATAAAATCAGCCAATTAAAAAATGACCTCCACAACATAACTGTGAAGGTCATTTTTTGTTTGTTACGACAAGCCTGGATATTCTTGTTGACGTAATGCTTCATACACAAGAATTGCTGCTGTATTTGATAAGTTTAATGAACGTACATTATCATTCATAGGTAAACGTAAACAATAGTCCATATTGTTTTTAATTATTTCATCTGGTAAACCATTCGTTTCACGACCAAACACGAAAAAATGATCAGTATCTTGACCACTATAGTCAAAGTCTGTATGTGCCTTTTTACCGAATTTCGTAATAAAATAAAAATGTCCATTTTCATGCTTATCAAAAATTTCTTGTAATGAGTCGTAATAATGAATATTTACGAATTGCCAATAGTCTAGTCCTGCCCGACGAAGCATCTTGTCATCAGTTGAAAACCCTAATGGGCGGATTAAATGTAATGTCGTATCAGTTGCAGCACATGTGCGAGCAATATTTCCTGTATTAGCTGGTATTTCTGGTTGATATAGTACAACATGTATTCCCAAAATTATCTCACCTCAAACATAAAATTCTATATTATTATACCAAAATTTTAAAAAATCAGCTGTCTCCAACAATATGAAAAAATTTATATTTTATATTAGGGGTATAAGCAGTAGAGTCCTCATATGACCAGTATCTCATTCTACTATTCTCCGTATGTGCATTAACCAAAGGATAACTTTCTTTGTCTTTTGCAACTACTATCGTCGTATGATCGAATTTTCCATCACCCTCAAAATCGTAGCATATAATATCTCCTTGTGATAAAGCCTTTGCAGATTCAACTTCAACTGCACGTAAACCTGCATTTGAACCTGATAAATACCATCTTAATGAATGTGCTACAGACCAACTATAGCTCCAACTATTCCCTGCCATCCACCACCCATTTGAACGATTAGGATATCCAACTAGAGGAGCTCCACCTGCATGCAAACATTGTGATACAAAATTTGTACAATCTACTTCAAATTTTTTATACTTTACATTATAACTGTTCCACCAAGTTTCAGCATATCGAACAGCTTCTAGCCGATCATATTGAAATGTTTTTCTCGTTACATCAGATTGATTTCTATCCAAAGGTACATGTTCTTGCTTACTTACAAAATTATTATCTTCACAATCATTAATAAGTTCATTTAACAGAAAGGAAGCAATTCTATGTTCACAAATTTCTTCAATGTAAAAAAAATCTCCCTGTTTCATCAAACTTCTATAGTGTAAGACATAATTAATACTCGTACTGCCTGCAATTTGTTTTTTTCCAAGTATTTTCCCTTTAACATTGCATTTTAACACTTCTACTGATCTCTTATTACAAAGATCGTGTTTTCTATTGAGTGCTTGTTGTTCTTTTTCACTAAGAACATTGAATTTCGTGCTGTTTCTATTTACATAGCAGTCAATCCTATCTTTCACTAATAAATGAATGCTCTGTTTCAAATAATCACCACCTATAAGCCTTCATTACTACCATATGTGGTGAAGCATAAATTATTAGCCAGATAACAAAAAAGTAGAAGACTGCATTCATTATGAATGAGAATAAAATAATTTTTCGTATTCATTTAAAACATCTGGATCATTCTCTTGTTCTTTAGTTTTATTAAGCTGTGACAAAATATCATGTTTAGCGATTATTCCTAATGCCCATACGGCAGTCCCACGTATTACAGGACGGGGATCATCAGTAACTAACTTTAATAAATCCGGAATTGCAGATTCATCCTTAAAATGTGCTAACGCGATGATGGCATTTCTTTGAATTGGTTTTTTCCCTCTCCAAGATCCAGATACATGGCCAAATTTTTCTTTAAACTCTCTGTTACTTATTTGTAATAAGGGCTTTAATAGTGGCTTTGCTATTTCTGGGTCTGGTTCCATTTCTAAATGAAAGTGAGAGTCCTTTCCTTTATTTTCAGGGCAAACCATTTGACATGTATCACATCCATATAGACGATTACCAATCTTCATGCGATACTCACCATCTAAAAATCCCTTTGTTTGGGTTAAGAAAGCAATACATTTTGATGAATCCAGCTGGCCACCTTGAACTAATGCTCCAGTCGGGCATGCTTCTACGCACTTATTACAAGATCCACAACGTTCTTCTATTGGTTGATCGGGTTCAAATGGAATGTTTGTTATTAACTCACCTAGATAAACAAATGATCCAAACTCTGGTGTAATAATTGCACAGTTCTTCCCACTCCAGCCAATTCCTGCTCGCTCAGCTACTGCGCGGTCAGATAGTTCTCCTGTATCTACCATAGACTTACACTCTACATTAGGTACCCTTTCTTTGATAAAGCTTTCTAACTTTAACAAACGCTCCCTTAAAATATGGTGATAATCTTTACCCCATGAAGCTCTACAAAAAATTCCTCTACGTTCATCTTTCGTACTTCGAGGTGCATGTCTCATTTTTGAAGGGTACGCTAGCGCAATGGATATTATTGATTTTGCTTCTGGTAATAATAATCTTGGGTTCGTCCTTTTTTCAATGTCACTCTCTTCAAATCCCGATTGGTATCCAAGCATTTGTTGTTCGTGTAATCGTTCTTTTAATTGAGAAAACACGTTGGTGCTAGCAAAACCAATTTTGTCTATTCCAATGGAATGTGCATAATTTACTATTTCATCCTTTAAAGCTTGGATATTCATTAATACCCCCCCTTCCCCATTGTTGTATATATAATTTCCTTTATGTTTAAAAACAGTTCGTACATAGTAAACAAATCTAATACCACCATACTAACTTATTGTAAAATAAAAACGCAATGCTTCGTTTTCTTTGAACGAAACACTGCGTTGTGATTAGTATGTATGGAGCGGGTGATGAGAATCGAACTCACGACATCAGCTTGGAAGGCTGAGGTTTTACCACTAAACTACACCCGCATATGAAATTGTAATACATGTGGTCGGTCCTGAACCGACACTCCCGAAGGAACACGATTTTGAATCTATGAAGGTCAAATATCGTTTAAAATCCCGTTGTGACTACGATGAGTCAATCGTTGAATGTTCATTGCTTACGACTCATTAACTGGGACGAATATAATCTTAACAGGATATGTCGAATTATGCAATAGTTTATTTTAAAAAATTTTACTTTTTTTTTGACCATTTATATCCATAGAAAAAACGCTCTATAAAAGAGCCCAATCTCACTCCGCATACACGTCTACTTCAGCGCCAACTACCTCGCTAAATTTCACACACTTAAATCCCGTATGAGTATCAGCAACGTACTGCCTCGCCTTATCATCGATGAAATAACTACTATCGAAATAACGCCGTCATCCCACGTCTTAAATGAAACCGTGTAATTAAATTCCATCGCTAGGTAAATTCGTTCTTCCCATTCTGTTAACATATATTCATCAACCATCGGCTTTTTAACGGGATAATACTCACGCTCTGCTTCTCTTTCCAATTTTCCTTGTTCGGGCATCTCTCACATGCTTTTCTACGTTCAATTACGGCACTTCCTCGCGCTTAGACTCAAATATATTCAACCCACGCAATGTTAACCGTCTTGAATTTCTTTTCCGAACCGTTTGCTAACTCAGGGAAAATATAACATGGCGGTACCGTTTCAATAATTGGCTTGGGGCTGAGTTCCTGTTTCACCAAATCGTCGGAAATCGCTGATAAATCTTTGCTCACATTGCAATACGTTTTATTCCACGCATCTCCACGATACTCATTTCCGACAGTGAGTTCATGTAGTTGCCGAGTTATATCATTTTCCTCAACTATGCGATTTATTGCTTTTTGGGCAACACTTTCGCTATCCTTCCCGAATTCAAACTTCGGTGGCTCGCCGATTAATAAATCGGCTGGCTTCGTGCAAAGTATATCGATGATGTTCACTACGATACCTAACTTTTCCATTTGCGATAAGAAAGGTCAGAAGCACGTTGATAGACTTCGTGTTGCTTGCCGTCAAAGAAAGATTTACCTCGCTTATAATTTGCTAAGCGTTCAACGTCGCCTGCTGGTGGAAACTGCTTACCTATTTCGAACATTGCGCCGCCTCCTTTCTTTAAGTAATATAATTAATAGACTGTAAGGGGGTTTTAATGTGTATTTGGTATTTATAATAATTTTAACTACAATATTAAGCTATCTTTTCATCTTTTTTACTGGCACGATTTTTTCTGCAATTATCGCTTTTGGTATCATTATCGGTTGTTTATTTAGAGGTATATATCTGCTTAACGAAATAAGTGAGAATCTTTATAAATTATCAGCTAAGACTGATAGGTTATTAGAAAAACAGAAAAATAACGAATAAGAACAACCACGCAGGCTTTCCCATTACTCGAGCTCTTACTTTCTTCGATATTGAAATCGCCTGCTCAACTGCCTCAATTGAGTCGTCTTGCTCACCCGCTCCGTATCGTTCGAACTGTTCGAGTAATAAGACATGATTTGTTTGAAAACTTTATGCCTCCGCTTTCAATTATTCGGCAACATCACCTCGACTCGAAGCTCTTTACGCTGACTTGCTAAATTTTATGGACTCGTGAGTGTACCCGGTAATTCGCATTTCTTAGCGCCTCTTTCAGCTTATCGACGAAGAGTTCTTACCCCATTTGTTCCTGGGCTGCTATGTAGTGAGGCTGATTTTTTTCATAAATGTGTTGGGCTTAACACGTTCGCCCCACGAATCAATGACGTAATACGGGTTCGTTGTTTTATCCTTCGCAACAACACCTATCGCCGTGTAGTCGCCTTTTTTTTACCCACCGCAAAGTCAACACTCATCGTAATAAGGAATTGCTTTGAGTTATAATCTAAACTCGATGTGGTATCCGTCCAATACGTAAAGGTGCTCGGCACAAATATCATTGATTCCTAGTCGATTGGGTTGTTTCGATATTAGGTGTTAAACTCATTAGACCCGTTGTCCCACTTTCATTTCATCAGCTTGTACAATGGGTGAACGTCCGCCCAAAGCACGTCGGCACCTTCATCCATTTCTTCGCGATTGGTTTCGTAAGATGCGAACGCGTTGTTGCTTTCTTCGGCTGAGGTATATTCAGCGTCAATTAACGTGATAATGTCGTTTATTTCTTCAATTTTGTGTTGTCGCTCATGATAATCGAGCCATTCACCTTTTTCCCACGTCATAAGATCGTCCTCCATTTTGTTTTAATACACGCGAAAAAGCCCGCCAATTGATGGCGAGCATCATTTTAGAATAAGCAGGTTATATTAATGCTGCGTGAAAGCGATAGCAACTGGATTAGAGCCAACTGGGACAGTTGCGATTATTGAATGCGTTTTTACATCAATGACACCTACCGTTGCATCACCTTCATTACCAACATAAGCAAATTTTCCGTCCGGAGTGAACTCTACGAAACGGAGGTTATCATCTATTTGAACTGTAGCAATTTTGGATTGTGATTTTACATCAATAGCCGTAACTGTATTTCCGTCTCTAGTATCTACATAAGCGAGTTTTCCATCAGGTGATATCGCGATATTACTTGGACTGTCTCCCGTATTAGCTATTGGAATCGTAGCGACAACATTGTGCGTTTTCACGTCAATTACAGTTACGGAATCGTCGCCTTCATTTACAACATATGCGAGTTTCCCATCCGGAGTAAACTTTATATCAATCGGGTTTTCTTCCACTCCAATAGTTGCAATAACAGAGTGAGTTTTTGTATCGATGACTGATACATTTGCATCATCTTGATTTACTGCATAAGCTAATTTCCCGTCGGGTGTAAAAGAAATTGCTCTAGGATCATTACTAACAGTGATTGTCGCTATTACACTATGAGTCTTGATGTCTATAACCGATAAAATAGAAACATCACCAACATCATCACGATTATTCACGTAAACTAGTTTCCCATCTGGTGTTATGGCTATAGCTTCCGGACTGCTGCCTACCGGGACTGTTGCAATGACAGAATGAGTTTTTGTGTCAATCACCGATACATTTTCACTAACACCATTTACTATATAGGCAAGCTTTCCATCAGGTGTAAAAGCGATTCCTTCAGGCGAACCTCCTACTTGAATAGTTGCAATAACTGAATGTGTTTTAGTATCAATAACTGACACACCAGTTTCTACAGATCTACTGAAAGTAACATAAGCCAGTTTCCCGTTAGGTGAAATCGCAATATTATCAGGCCCCTGCCCCACCAAAACGGTAGCTATTACTGAGTGTATTTTCGTATCAATAACGGAAACATTAGAGGGACTAGCATTCACGACATAAGCCAGTACCATTCTGTACCGACCTCCTTAATTCGTTTCTTACAATGTATGCGAGTTAAAGTCAAAGTGATTTTTAATATCCGTATAGTTTCTCCGTCAGATAAGCTGGTTCTGATCGGGGCGCTTGGGGGTCAACCGTTTACCCTTTGCGACAACGCTCCGTTTTATGAATAACAGTGTATCCTTCATGCAAATCTAGTTTATATAATAATTACTATCGGAACCAACACGCATTCACAAACGTTGATATGACGTATAAATTTATCGAATATACGTTATTTTATACATCGTTGGTATCATGCGCTTTCTAGCGCGTTGCTTACGCTTTACTATGCTTAAATCTTGCATGCGATTAATCTATCGTTTTGATGCGAAAGTGTTCGAGGTACCTCGCGCCGAATTCGGCTTGCAGACCTAACTACACGGTTCTGTTATTCCATCAATATCTATATCTACAGCTAAATTTTCCCCACTCAAAACCATTATGTCTATTTTAGTTACATTTAAAAATGAAAACATTTTGTGATCGTTAGTGTCAACCTCGTTTAAATTTAGAGTTATAGGCTGTATAATACCATTTGAAGTAAAATTAATAAGTACCTCTGCTACACCGACTAGGTCTGTTTGATCTTCTCTTAAAACAACCTCACCGTGAAATCCTACAGGTCTGCTGTTGTATACTTCCACCAGATTATTAGTCACACTATTTAAGCCAGTATTTGTGGTACCTATATCATCTGCAAGTAGCTGACAAGGACAATCGCATTGCGTTACTTTTTCAACTGCACTTCCGTACCCTATAGCTCCTCTTTTACATGGTTCTGTCATTCCATCACAAGTTACACCTACTTCTAAATTTTGTCCACTCAACACCACTATGTCTATTTTGGTTACATTTAGGAATGAAAAAATTTTACTAGAGGTGCTGCCAATACCATTTAATTTTAGGGTTATAGGCTGTATAATACCATTTGAAGTAAAATTAATTACTACTTCACCCATATCCGCTATTCCTGATTCGTTTAAAACCACCTCACCTTGCAATCCAACTGGCCTACCGTTGTATACTTCAGCTGTACTATTAGTTGTAGCATTCATATTGATGTTTGAAGTAATAATATTATCTACAATCAATAAACACGGACAATCACACGTTTTATCCTTACCAGTAGCACTCCCGCAACATGTACTTACTTTCTTGTATTGACCCATTGTTATTCCTCCACAACCACAGATTAATACGGTATATTATGCCGATATTTATAACCGTGATTGGACGTATAAAATGAAACAACTACGCTTATTTTCGATTGTAATCCCTCCGAGTCCCTACTTATTAATAATGACTCTACGCAGTCCATAAGCAATAGTCTTACTCGTCATCACCCTTACCGCCCTTCAACCGCTTGATCTACCTACGCTTTACTACACTAAAACACTGCATACGATTAACCTTTCGAATTAATTCGAAAGGGTTAGGCTTGCAGGCTTATCTACATAGCTCTGTCATTCCATCGGTAGATACAAGTACATTTAGGTCCACTCCACTCATAACTATCACTTCTATTTTGGTTACATTTAGGAATGAAAAGATTTTACTAGAGATGCTGCCAATACCATTTAATTTTAGGGTTATAGGCTGTATAATACCATTTGAAGTAAAATTAATAACTACTTCACCCATCCCAGTAGGATTGGTTATACCATCTTTTAACTCTGCCTTACCACGTATTCCAACTGCTCTACCGTTGTATACTTCTGCTCTATTATTATCCGTACTATTTAAACCATCATTTTGAGAACTTATAACATCCGCGAGCAATTGACACGGACAATCACACGTTTTTCCTTCCTTGATTTTACTCCCGCAACAAGTACTCACTTTATTATATTGACTCATCGTTCTACCTCCGCTATCACAGTTTAATACGGTATATTATGCCGATATTTATAACAGTGTTTGGACGTATAAAACAAAACAACTACACTTTCATTCGCTTGAAATCGTTCCTATTATCTTCTTATTTCTATGTCTAATATTCTATCGATAAGTGTTACCTCTTTTCAGCCTCTTCTTTACCGCCCTTAAACCGCTTGATCTTCTCTTTAATATCCGACACACTCAACATCTTGTTACCGTCCTTCGAGTCAACCTCAACTTTCTCCGTCAGTAACCACATACTTTGCATAAACGTCCTAAACATCGCAGCGTTATCGTCGTCCCACATAATACCCGGCAAATGCTTGACACTATTTTGCATAACTTGCTTCTTCAATTCTTCGTTAAAAGGTCATCATTACGCCAACGTCTTAACGAGCTAACATCGATACCTACCATTTCGGCTATTTCATCGTAAGTTAATCCGCCTCGTTGTGCTTGTCCATTATGTTCATTTTGTTCTTGTTTAAAACTAACTTTTTAAACGAGAATGGCAAAAAAGATATGAGGAGGAATTTTATGTGTTCGGATAAACCAAGAAGTAAATTCGGAAAATGGCTTGATCGAAAAGATATCACACATGTTAAAATGGCGAAATTAACTGTCGCTTCAAGACCGACTATTACAAGGCTTAGTAAAACGATGGTTTCAAGCCGAATATGAAAACGGCAAGTAAAATTATTAAGGCGCTAAAAAGGAAGGTTACAGCGTGGATTATGATAATTTTTGGAGTATGTAAATAGTAAAAAAAACACCGCCCCAAAATAAAACTTGGGCGGTTTAGACTTATAATTAATTCTCTATATCATTTATTGAATTTAGTTTCTCCCAATCATCTCCGCCGATTTTACGCCAAATCTCTCCTGTCTGTTTATCCATTATGATATAGAAGTCACCAGCAATCTTATTAAAATCATATTTATTTTGTAACTCATTCGCTTGATTTGACTTTAAAGATTGCGAAATAAGCCACGAACTTAAAACAATACATAATCCTAAAAACATAATAGATGCAGGAAGTAAATTTCTCTTCACCTTAATACCTCTTTCTACAAATAATTTCGATTTTAAAATAACGCTTCTTCAAATTGTTTAACAGAGAAAAATTCCGATGCTTGTCCTTTACTTCCTCAGAAAACAAATCTAACAACAGCATAAACATATAATCTCTGACGCCAGTGAACGTTATTAAATCCGGTTGATTGAATAACTCATTTAATTGTTTCACGCTTAACGTAGCGACAATGGTTTTGAGATCACCAACGAGTTTAACATTTTTCATCGGATTTATGGGCTTATACGTGGTTAATTCGTTAATATAGTACTTAATTATGTATTCCAGTAAGTTCCAAATTTTAGTGCATAAATCGTGCGGAGTGACACATAAAAAAGACGATGTACTCCGCATGAGTCATCGTCTGAATGTTCGATATATCAACGTTTCAAAGTTCTTTTTAAATACCGGTGGTCGGGGTCGAACCGACACTCCCGAAGGAACACGATTTTGAGTCGTGCGCGTCTGCCAATTCCGCCACACCGGCAAATACAATTACTATAAATGGTGCCGAGGGCCGGACTTGAACCGGCACGGTAGTCACCTACCGCAGGATTTTAAGTCCTGTGTGTCTGCCAATTCCACCACCCCGGCGACTAGGTGAAAAAGGCGGCAACCGGATTTGAACCGGTGATAAAGGTTTTGCAGACCTCTGCCTTACCACTTGGCTATGCCGCCAAAATTGGAGCGGAAGACGGGATTCGAACCCGCGACCCCCACCTTGGCAAGGTGGTGTTCTACCACTGAACTACTTCCGCAAATGGCTGGGCTAGCTGGATTCGAACCAGCGCATGACGGAGTCAAAGTCCGTTGCCTTACCGCTTGGCTATAGCCCAATAAAGAACCTTCTACTATAAACTATATGCACTATTTAGAAATATGTTCATTTTAAATGGGGCGACTAACGGGAATCGAACCCGCGAATGTCGGAGCCACAATCCGATGCGTTAACCACTTCGCCACAGCCGCCATAAATTAAAAATGGCAGGGGCAGTAGGAATCGAACCCACACTGGAGGTTTTGGAGACCTCTGTTCTACCGTTAAACTATGCCCCTATAATAATGAATGGTGGAGGGGGACGGATTCGAACCGCCGAACCCTCAGGGAGCGGATTTACAGTCCGCCGCGTTTAGCCACTTCGCTACCCCTCCAACTCATTGAAAAGACTATATGGTGCCGGCGAGAGGACTTGAACCCCCAACCTACTGATTACAAGTCAGTTGCTCTACCAGTTGAGCTACACCGGCTTAATTCCATTGTATAGCATATATCTTTCAAATGGTGGCTCGGGACGGAATCGAACCGCCGACACAAGGATTTTCAGTCCTTTGCTCTACCGACTGAGCTACCGAGCCAATTTTTTTCAATACTGGCGGTCCCGACGGGAATCGAACCCGCGATCTCCTGCGTGACAGGCAGGCATGTTAACCGCTACACCACGGGACCACATTTTTTCTTTGGTTGCGGGGACAGGATTTGAACCTGCGACCTTCGGGTTATGAGCCCGACGAGCTACCAGACTGCTCCACCCCGCGATAATAAGAATTTAATTAGTTTTTCTATGCGCATTGTTTGCGCCTCCGTCCCGATTTCTTCAAGCTTATTCTTAATGCTTATCAATCGGTACGCTGATGCTACCTCAAGGAAGAGAATTCGATCGTGCTCCACCCCGCGATAATGGGAATTTAAGATGTTCTTTATGGTGGAGGATGACGGGATCGAACCGCCGACCCCTTGCTTGTAAGGCAAGTGCTCTCCCAGCTGAGCTAATCCTCCGTGGTGACCCGTACGGGATTCGAACCCGTGTTACCGCCGTGAAAGGGCGGTGTCTTAACCACTTGACCAACGGGCCAATAGACATTCAAATAGCTTCATATTTTATAAACCAAGTGGCGGAGAGTAAGGGATTTGAACCCTTGAGACAGTGTTAACCGCCTACACGATTTCCAATCGTGCTCCTTCGACCACTCGGACAACTCTCCAAATGGCTCCACAGGCAGGATTCGAACCTGCGACCGATCGGTTAACAGCCGATAGCTCTACCACTGAGCTACTGTGGAATAATAAGTCTGGCAATGTCCTACTCTCACAGGGGGAAACCCCCAACTACCATCGGCGCTGAAGAGCTTAACTTCCGTGTTCGGTATGGGAACGGGTGTGACCTCTTCGCCATCATCACCAGGCTTATTTTATTAGCGACAAATCTTATTATACTGATTTATCGAGATTTATCAAGAGATAATTTAACTTTTTTTAAAGTTTTTATTCCCTCAAAACTAGATAATAAACATTCATTGAACAAAGCTTGCTTCTTATTTGTCCAGTTCCGCAAGCTATATCCTACGGTCATTTCGCTCTCTCCCACGAAGTTACAAAACAACTTCTCGTCGATAGCTCCAATGCCCT
>NZ_JBPXRQ010000047.1:0-31112 GCF_051842895.1 Cytobacillus sp. Hm23 | reverse complement strand
TTCTGAACCGTTAAGGTAAGCATTCACAGCTGTTAATTTAGTTTCTAAAGAATATTTAGTCATAAAAAACTGCACCCCCGTTGTTAGTTTTGTCTAACAATTGGGGTGCAGTTCACTTTACGCTATCGTTCTGTATATAAGACTTCTCCTTGTCTTATATACAGAAATGTAGGTGTGTAGTCAGACCTTTTTGAAACTCTAAGTAATATTTAATCTTGCAGCTTTTCATTCCTGGTACTTCTGGATGCTAATAAAACTAAATAACTTAATACACCGAATAAACATGAGATAAATAATGCATGTAATAATGCAACTATCAGATTTAATTTACTAAATATGATGATGGCACCAGTGATAACTTGTAATATTACGAGTGTGCACGCGATAACCCATCCCCATGTAATAACTCTTTGGTGTTTATGGTGTTTTAATGCTCTCATTGTAATAAAGATAATCCAAATGAAGATTATTCCTGCTGCAAACCTGTGACCCATTTGTATCCATTCATGGCTCGTAGTAGGCAACCCCCAGGCATTATTATTATTACACATTGGCCAATCTTTACAGACTAGGCTTGCGCTTTTATGTCTTACTAATGCACCAGAATATACTACTAAATAACTATAAATCGTTACTGCATATATATGCCATTTCATTTTAGATGCGATGACTATTTTTTCAGCATCAAATTTTTTATCAACTTCAAAGATGAGCAATGTTAATAATAGAACCGAAGCAAAAGAAATTAATGATATACCGAAATGTAAGGCTAGTACAAATGATGATTGTCCCCACATGACAGCAGCTGCACCAATTAAAGCTTGCATTAATAAGAATACAAATGAAATAATAGCTAAAGGCTTCGTTTCTCTTATATGCCCAATCGATCTCCATGACCAAATAGAGAGGATAAGAACCATTATTCCTACTGTGCCTGAGACGACACGATGACTTAGTTCGATGACTTTTTCAGGTGAAATATTACTAGGGATTAGTTCGCCCTCACATAAAGGCCATGATTTTCCACACCCCATCCCCGAATCTGTTTTTGTTACAAGGGCACCCCCTATTAATATAAAGAGCATACCGATGGTCGTTAAGACCGCAAATAATTTTAATCTTTTGTTCACTACATCACCTTCATATGTAAGAAATGAAATAACGGTCACTTAAGCAAATAACCAAACTTTATGATAGCGAAATTATGTATAAATAGCAAAGGAAAAATGCATAGTAATATTTCTGACATGTGAGATATATAATAATGAAAATAGTTAATTCATATATTAAAAAAGTTTTTGCTCATATTCTTTCATAAAAAGATTGTTTGATCTTATTGTTTCAGAGAAAAGGTAATTGTCAATGGAATAGGAACATTTAAAGTTTGTTAAACCCTACACACATAGTGTTTATAATACCTTTTATGTAAATAATATGGATAAAATAACACAAATTTGTGAACGTTTTACTAATTTTTTTTACTTGATTTATTATAGACAAAAAAAAAACAAAATTTATTCAAAAAAAATTCACAAAACCATCTCGAAATGTGATTTAATATACAGTGATACTATTTGGCTAACTCAAAATTGTGCATTAATAGTTAATAAAGTCACACTACTTAGTTAAATCTGTTCTAAGTAATACTACATAACAGTTGAAATGCTTTGTTTTTACTAGAATTGAGCATCATATTATTATACTGAAGTGAAAAGTAATACTATTAGAAATTAACTGAAGGGGGGAATTTGAATGTCTAATACGAGGACGCTAGACGAAACAAATATGTTGGAGCAAAGCACTCAACATCATTTACACGAGACAAGCGTTTGGAAGGACTTTCTTGCTCTAATTAAAATAGGGATTGTTAATTCTAATTTAATTACGACATTTACCGGATTATGGCTCGCCATGTATTTTTCAGGTGTAGGTTTTTTCGAAAATATAGATGTTGTTCTATTAACTTTAATAGGCTCAGCACTAATTATTGCAGGTTCTTGTAGTCTAAATAATTTTATTGACCGAGATATAGATCACTTAATGGATAGAACAAAACAAAGACCTACTGTGACAGGCAAAGTTCAACCATCACAAGTGTTAGTTTTAGGTCTATTGTTGACAGTAATTGGCACAGGGATATTAGCGTTTACAACTATAACTGCTGCTGTTATTGGGTTGATCGGTATTATCTCATACGTTATTTTATATACGATGTGGTCAAAAAGACTTTACACTTTAAATACAGTAATTGGAAGTATATCCGGAGCAGTACCGCCATTAATTGGCTGGGCTGCAATAGATGCTAATTTACATAGTGTTGCTTGGATTTTATTTATCATCATGTTTGTATGGCAGCCGCCACATTTTCTGGCGCTTGCAATGAAACGTGTGGAAGAGTATAGAGCTGCAGGAATTCCAATGCTCCCTGTTGTTCATGGATTTGCGATCACCAAGCGACAAATGGTTGTTTGGGTTGCATGTCTCCTACCATTACCATTTTATTTATTTGCACTGGGAATCCCGTTTTTAATTTTAGCTACTGTTCTCAATGTAGGATGGTTGGCTTTAGGGTTAGCTGGTTTTAAGATGCAAGACGATGTGAAATGGGCACGCTTAATGTTTGTATACTCACTTAACTATTTGACCATTCTGTTTGTAGCAATGGTTGTCGTGACAATTATATAATTGTTAAAGTCAATGTATAGTTGTCTTCTTAATTGTAGAAGTTCTTTCTCTAATAACATATAGCTGTTAGAAGGAATTTATTTTATTATATTTTAGAAACATTAAATGAAAGAGGGGTATGAAGAAGCTATGAAAAAGTGGCTACCTAATTGGCGCTTGATTTCTGTAATATCAGTCATAGCGTTATTTTTATCAGGCTGTGGAAAACCATTTTTATCCACACTACAGCCAGCGGGAGAAGTAGCAGAAATGCAATATGACCTAATGATTTTGTCAGCAGTAATAATGGTCCTTGTTATTGTTGTTGTCACAGTTATTTTCATTTTTGTCTTATTGCGTTTCAAGGAACGTAAAGGGGAAGAAAACAAAATTCCTAAGCAAGTAGAAGGAAGTCATAAACTAGAAGTGATCTGGACTGTTATCCCGATTATTTTGTTGTTAATTTTAGCTGTTCCAGTTGTTAAAGCGACATTTGAACTAGCTGACGTGACTCCAATGCTAGAGGAAACACGCGATGAAAATGCTGTAGTAGTTAATGTAACTGCTAATTTATATTGGTGGGAATTTGAGTATCCAGATTACGGCATTATCACAAGTCAAGATTTAATCGTTCCAACAGATGAGCGAGTATATTTTAATTTAATCGCTTCAGATGTTAAACATTCATTTTGGGTACCTGCTGTTGGTGGGAAAATGGATACAAACACGGATAACACAAACCAATTTTTCTTAGAGTTTGATTCTGCCAAAACAGAAGAAGCTGGCGGCGTTTTCTGGGGTGAATGTGCTGAACTATGCGGACCGTCACATGCGAAAATGGACTTCAAAGTGAAGCCGTTATCGAGGGATGATTTTGATAGTTGGATTAGCAAAATGCAAAATGCTACTACCCCTGTGGCTTCAACTGATTTAGCAGTCCAAGGTGAGGAAATATTTAATAACAGCTGTCTTGCATGTCATGCAGTTTCACCAGAAGACACAAGACCTTTTGGAGCTCGTATCGCACCTAATTTGGCTACGTTCGGTGAACGTGAAACAATTGCAGGTGTCATAGATCATAATGAAGAAAATTTAAGAGCTTGGTTAGAGGATCCAGAACAATTCAAACCAGGAAATAAAATGTCTGGTACATATGGGGATTTACAACCTAATGATATGGATGCTTTAGTCGAATATTTAATGGGACTGAAAGTAGAGTAAATACTAGGGGATTGATCTTTATATATTAAAGGGAGGTAACATTTGTGAGTACGTTAACTCAAAAAAAGGGGTTTGGTGCTACAGTATGGGATTATTTAACAACGGTTGACCATAAAAAGATAGCGATCCTATACTTAATTGCCGGAGGATTTTTCTTTGTTGTCGGCGGACTAGAAGCACTATTTATCCGCATACAGTTATGGGCCCCGGATCAAGGATTTTTTGTTGGTGAACTATACAACCAAATATTGACGATGCACGGAACTACTATGATATT
Organism: Cytobacillus sp. Hm23; assembly: GCF_051842895.1. Lineage (NCBI taxonomy): Bacteria > Bacillati > Bacillota > Bacilli > Caryophanales > Bacillaceae > Cytobacillus > Cytobacillus sp. Hm23. Next base: position 26,950 of record NZ_JBPXRQ010000047.1, on the reverse strand, counting down.
CTTAGCTGCGATGCCGCTCGTTTTTGCGATGATGAACGCAGTAATGCCAATCCAAATTGGTGCTCGTGACGTAGCATTTCCATTTTTAAATGCACTAGGATTTTGGTTGTTTTTCTTTGGTGGAATCTTTTTAAACCTTAGTTGGTTTTTAGGTGGCGCACCAGATGCGGGTTGGACTTCATATGCTTCACTAGCATTAGAATCCTCCACACATGGAATTGACTTTTATACCATCGGATTACAAATTTCTGGATTTGGTACGTTAATTGGTGGTATTAACTTTCTTGTAACGATTATTACTATGCGTGCTCCTGGAATGACATATATGCGTATGCCGTTGTTTACATGGTCAACATTTGTCACTTCAGCACTTATTTTGTTTGCGTTTCCACCATTAACAGTTGGATTTTTCTTAATGATATTTGATCGTTTGTTCGGTGCAAATTTCTTCGATCCAGCTATGGGTGGTAATACAATTATTTGGGAGCATTTATTCTGGATTTTTGGACACCCAGAAGTGTATATTCTCGTACTGCCGGCATTCGGTATTTTTTCAGAAATTTTTGCAACATTTTCGAAGAAAAGACTATTTGGTTATTCATCAATGGTTTTTGCAACAGTATTAATTGGCTTTTTAGGCTTCATGGTTTGGGCTCACCATATGTTTACAGTTGGTTTAGGACCAATTGCCAATGCAATATTCTCTGTAGCTACGATGGCAATTGCGGTACCAACAGGTATTAAAATCTTTAACTGGTTATTTACAATGTGGGGAGGAAGTATTCGCTTCACCACGCCGATGCTTTATGCAGTAGCATTTATACCATCATTTGTAATGGGTGGAGTAACAGGTATTATGCTTGCTGGTGCTGCGGCCGATTATCAATATCATGATAGTTATTTCGTCGTTGCACATTTCCATTACGTAATTGTCGGTGGTGTAGTTCTTGCATTATTTGGAGGGGCACATTATTGGTGGCCAAAAATGTTTGGTACTATGCTAAATGAGACACTTGGAAAAATAACTTTTTGGCTATTCTTAATTGGTTTCCACTTGACTTTCTTTATTCAACATTTCTTAGGTTTAATGGGTATGCCTCGACGAGTATACACATTCGCAGAAGGCAAAGGATTTGAAACCGGGAATCTAATCAGTAGTATAGGTGCTATCTTCATGGCCGTAGCAACTGTCATTTTATTAGTGAATGTCATTATTACTAGTATTAAAAATGAAAAAGTTGGCAATGACCCTTGGGGTACTGGGCGAACTTTAGAGTGGGCAATAGCTTCACCTCCACCATTCTATAACTTTAAACAAACGCCATTAGTACGTGGATTAGATGCATTTTGGATTGAAAAGATGGAAGGTAAAAAAGAAATGACACCTGCTGAGCCACTAGGTGATATTCATATGCCTAATTCATCTATTTTACCATTCGTTATGTCACTAGGTTTATTTATTTCTGGTATCGGCATCTTATTTATAAATGATTATAGTTGGGGATTATTCGTTGGAATTTTAGGTGGTTTAATTACGTTTGGCGCGATGTTCCTACGCTCTGTAATTGACGATCATGGATTCCACATTCATAAAGAAGAATTAGTTGAAGATGATAATAAGGGGGTAAAGGCATAATGCATGTGGAAGAAAAATTAACAGCCGAAACATTTCCTGCTTCACCGGAAAAAGCTACCCTCGAAGGAAAGAATAAATTTTTAGGATTTTGGTTTTTCTTAGGTGCTGAAACAGTTACATTCTCTACATTGTTCGCTACTTATTTAGCTTTAAAAAATAGTACGAATGGTGGACCTACGTCAGAAGAATTATTCCAATTACCAATAGCTTTTGTCGCTACTATGCTGTTATTGACAAGTAGTTTAACGAGTGTGTACGCAATGTATCACATGAAGAATTTCAATTTCAAAAAGATGCAACTATGGCTAGGTATTACATTGTTCCTTGGTGCAGCTTTCCTTGGCTTAGAAATTTATGAGTTTATGGAATATGTGCATGAAGGTCATACGTTTACGAGTAGTGCATTTGGTTCTGCTTTCTATTTTCTAGTTGGGACGCATGGAGCTCACGTTGCTTTCGGTTTAGTATGGATATTAACGTTAATGATTCGTAATAGCAAACGTGGTTTAGACTTGTATAATGCACCTAAATTTTATGTTGCGAGCCTTTATTGGCACTTTATTGATGTAGTATGGGTGTTTATTTTTACTGTAGTATACTTAATGGGAGTGGTGGGATAAATTTATGACGACAAATCATTCAAATTCCAGTAACCCGAGAGTCGATATAGCTTATCGGAGGAAAAAAAGTGCTGAAGAGATGAAGCATCATGTCATATCATTTGTTTTAATGATATTTTTAACGATTGCTGCTTTTATAGCTGTTGGCTATGAGTTTTCACGTTGGTTTACAGTTCCGTTCATTATATTACTAGCAGTAATACAAGTTATTTTTCAATTGTATTATTTTATGCACATGAATCATAAAGGTCATGAAGCACCTGCTTTATTTCTATACTCTGGGTTATTAGTTGGATTAATTACTGTTTTAGCTTTCATGACAATTGTTTGGTGGTAAATAAGAAAATCGGCATTTTGCCGATTTTCTTATTGCATTAAAATCTAGAAAAACTTGCGAACAATAAGAGGTGAAGAATATATGGATTTATCGGTATTTGGATTTCGAGCATTGTGGAGCCCCTACTTCTTCATTTGGATTTGTATATTAGTTACATGTTATTTTTTATTAATGGGTCCGTTGCGAAAGAAGTTATCAGCAGATAGCCCAGCTTCCAAAAAGCAAATAAGCTATTTTGTAACAGCAATGGTTTTATTGTATGTTATAAAAGGATCACCAGTTGATCTACTAGGACATCTAATGTTAAGTGTTCATATGGTTCAAATGGCGACATTATATTTAATTATTCCACCATTACTAATTTTGGCATTCCCGAATTGGTTTTACAGATGGTTATTAAATGTTCGATATGTCAAGCCGGTCTTTTCGTTATTCTCGAAACCGCTTATTGCGCTTATTTTGTTTAACGGTGCTTTTTCCTTTTACCATATACCAGTTATTTTTGATATAGTGAAAACAAATAGCTTGTTACATGCCGCTGTCACAATTGGGATATTTATTGCTGCAATGTTGATGTGGTGGCCATTAATAAATACACTTGAAGAAAATCAATCCTTATCTGGAATTAAAAAGATCGGTTACATTTTTGCTGATGGGATATTGTTAACACCTGCCTGTGCACTTATCATATTTGCCCAGGAACCTTTATATATAACTTATAGTGATCCAACCGCTTGGGTAAATGCATTAAAATTATGTGTTCCCGCTGATATGCTATCTTCTATACAGCTAACTGGACCTGAGTTGTTTAATACTTTACCATTGCTAGAAGACCAGCAGCTAGGTGGGGTATTAATGAAAATTATCCAAGAAATTGTCTACGGAGCGATTTTAGCTCATATATTCTTCCAGTGGGCTAAAAAAGACCGTGAGCAAGAGGAAAAAGAGCTTGAAAAATATATGACACCTCAAACGATAAAATAGGGGAATACTAAGTGGGTCTTATTCTACACCATTCATTCTGAATGTAGATTAGACCCGTTATTTTTTAATATGGGACTAGTATATCCATTGATTATGTAAAACATTTTTACTAAAATAGTTATGTATTTACATAAAAATTGATACAGAGAGGGAGACATATGGAACAAACGATAAAAATTCTACCTACGATTAGTACAAGCTTTATTGTTCTAAGTGCGATTTTTGTAGCGATTGGTTGGTATCTCATAAAACAACGAAAGATTGAAGCACATAAAAAAGTTATGATATGGGCTGCTATATTTGCTTTAACTTTCTTCATCATTTACGTATCTAGAACAATATTTATAGGTAACACGAGTTTTGGCGGGCCAGAGGATATAAAAATATATTATACATTGTTTTTAATATTCCATATTATTCTTGCTACTACTGGCGGGGTTTTTGGTTTAATTACATTATACCTAGGATTTAATAATCGAATCGCAAAACATAAGAAGATCGGACCAGTTACAAGTATAATATGGTTTTTTACTGCTATTACAGGTGTAGCTGTATATGTCCTTTTATATGTGCTTTATCCAGGTGGAGATACTACATCAGTCATAAGAGCAATTCTAGGTTATTAGAATGGCTTACAGCTAAAAAGTTTTAAAGTATGTTGTTGTTATGATTGTTACTTAGTTTGTACTGGCTAGAAGTGTTATAGATAATGGTTTTTGGTAGGGGAGACACCCCCTAAATCCTAGTTGGAAGATTGAGAAATACAAGCAAATTAGGTAACGATGATCATAAAAAAATGGAGTACCCGTCTATATGACGATGCTCCATTTTTTTTATGTCGTTACAACCTAAAGTTTAAAATTTAACTTAATTATACCTGCTTCTCGTGCTGAATTAAAAGCTATTAAGAGTAGCGGTCCTAAAATGAACCCTAAAATCCCTAGTAGCTTTAAGCCTAAATACATTGCAATGAGTGTTGATAGTGGTGATAATCCAATATGGCTACCCATTACCTTAGGCTCAACAGTACGACGTATAATAAGAAGAGCAATTGCTAAAATAGCTAATTTAGTTCCTAATACAACATCCCCAGCAAACAAATGGAATAGCGCCCACGGTCCTAAAATAACGATTGACCCAATAATTGGAATGAAATCAATCGCCCAAATAATTAGGGCCATCACTAACGCAATATTTGGAGTAATAAATAATAAACCTACAAGTGATACTAAAAATATAATAATGCTTACAAGAAACTGAGCTTTAAAAAAACCAAAAATTACATAGGATAGCCGAGATGACATAAAATTAACTTTATCAGCTGTTTTCTCGGTTAAATGTGAGTTTACTCTACCCCGTAAACGTGGGAGGTCTAATAGAAAAAGAAAAAGTGCAATTAAGTATACGATAAGACTAACTAAAAAGTTCGGAATATTTGTAAAAATATTTTTAACATTATCAATCGTTAATGATGAAGTTACATCTTCCTTAAGGTTAGAAAAAAATGATTCAACTTCAATAGTTACTACGTCTACAAACTCCTGCGGTAAATCCTGTGCAGTGTTGTATAAATTCTTTTCAAACTTTTCCCAAGCACGACTAATTTCATTTATATAAGTTGGAGCATTTTCGACGATTTTTATCACTTCAGTTACAACCTTTGTCGTTACAAAGTATCCACTAACTCCAATAAAGACTAAAAATAAAGTAAAAACAAAAAATACAGATAAATTACGTGAAATGTTTGCTTTATTTTGTAATAACTTAATAATCGGTTCTAATAATAGTGCAGTGACAAGCGCTATTATTAATGGAATGGATACTGGCAATATTAAGTATCCGATAATAAATACTGTGATAAGAATCAAGGCAATCACTAAATTACGTCTAACCTGTTTATTTAACAAGACTTAACTCCTTTCTTATTGTCATCTTTTCATTTCTTTATGTGCCTCTCCAAAGCACTGCTGTACATATAAATAAAGTTGAAAAGCTGGATGAGGATCTTATCGACTGCCATCGTTAACAAGGCTCACAAAACCAATTAAATAGGTGTTTATTTCTAAGTGAGATAGAGATAATCAAAATGAAGTCAGACTTTGTTTATATATAAAATTATATTATGAAAAGTATTACTTCAACAACATATTTTGTATACATATACTAAAAGAAAAGGGAATTTGAAAGGAGTAATAACATATGATCACTCAATTTTTGTCAAAAGGCTCCCTTAGCATTACAGAAAATGTGTTTGCAGTGATTACCTCAATTTGTATCAATGATATTGAAGAAATTGATGGTACTGTTTATGATGTAAAAGAACAACTATATCTCTTTTTAAACAATGGTCAAAGACAAAAAGGAATTTTAATCAAAAATGAAAAAAATGACATTATCATTGATATTCATGTATGTGTGAAATATGGTGTAAATATAGCTCAAGTATGTAAAAAGTTACAAGCATTAGTGGTTACGGAGATTGAAGCATTGACTGGAATTAGACCAACTGCTATTAACGTGATGGTTGATGAAATTCAAGTTAAAAACGCATGAATTTTTCATGCGTTTTTAACTTGCTAAAGCCTTTTGACAGCGGTTTTATTAAAGCGAATCAATTTTCTTCTTAACATTATTCAATAAGTTTTCACACTGTTCAATTAAGGATTTTGGGAAATTTTCACCTTCACCATATTCAACACCATGAGGATAATAATGCTTTCCTAGTACTGGTGTTAACAGCTTTATCATTGCATGACGACTACCTACGTCACCCTCTACTGCATAGCCTTGCACTCTTAAATAATAAACTTCATTTTTAAACTCAAATTTACGGTCATATGTAACTCGTTCATAATCCCATTGACCTGCTAAAACAAGTCCATTTTCCTTCATAACATCATTTAACCGTGCTAACTCCACTGATTTTTCTTGAATTCCAACTGCTTCAAGTTTCATTATGTATTTCCCTCCATTATCTTTGAAAAAGATAAGTTTACTCTTGTTAATAATAGTATGAAATTGAGCAAGTTGCAATGCGAAGTTATTACATTACGTATTTAACGTGTTTTGAATTAGTGTTATAAAAAAGCACCATCATATCCGTTGTAGCAATTGTTCCTAAATTAGGAGAGTAACATGTAAAGACTCAACAACCATCGTTTTAATGAAGAAAATATACAACGTACTCTAGTTTGCTGCGTTGTTTATTGCTTTGTACGAAAAAGCAACTATTAATTGGAAATCAACCTTTAAAATATGATTATTGTTACTTCATTATTAGAAGAATAAATTCATTATCAAAATCACAAAATTAAACAAAGTACATAAAAAAATTTAGATACAAGAGATTTTTTTACTGTATTGGTAAAACTATTCTAGAAAGGAGGAATTAATGTGAAGAATGCATGAATTTCTATGATTACCTGTATGGTATTGCTCGTTACATGTATGCCTAGAGCTGCTGATGGAAGAACGATGATGTACAAAGTACAACCAGGTGACTCCTTATGGGAAATTGCAGTATTATACAACATAAAACTGTCATTATTAATAAAGGAAAACCCACAGTTTCCGAATCCAAACATTATATTTCCTGGGCAAGTTGTGTATATACCAATAAACGATGTCAAGACTAATATAGAGGATAAAATAATTCAATTAACTAACGCTGAGCGCTCGAGAAACGGTTTACAGCCATTAAAAGTAGATCCAACTCTCAGTAGCATCGCTAGAACTAAGTCGTCAGACATGCGAGATAAAAATTACTTTTCTCATATATCGCCAACATATGGTTCGGTGTTTAATATGTTGAGAGCTCATGGTGTTCATTTTCACACAGGGGCAGAAAATATTGCTGTAGGACATAGCTCAGCTGAAGAAGTTGTGAAATTTTGGATGAATAATTCAGGACATAGAGCTAATGTTCTCAACCATGACATGACACATATAGGAGTTGGTTATACGACTGGCGGCAGTTATGGACATTATTGGACACAAATTTTAGTACAAAAATAACCAATTTATAAACTTTCTTACCATTTTCTTGAAGGTTATGTACCATTTTTACGTTCTGTGTATTAGCTATTTTTTCAATATCCATATAGAAGGAGCGAACTAACAATGAATTATGTAGGCGATGTGATGTCAACGTCAGTCGAATGCTGTACGCCATTAGATAATGTATATGAAGCTGCAGTTAAGATGAAGGAATATGATGTAGGAGCCATTCCTGTAGTGAATAAAGATGAATTAATTGGTATGATTACAGATAGAGATTTAGTTATTAGAGGATATGCAGAGAAACGCTCTGGTTCAAATTCAGTCATTAATGTAATGACTGAACAATTGATCACGTGTAATCCTAAGACTACAGTAGAAGAGGCAGCAAATCTCATGGCAGAACACCAAATTAGGCGTTTACCTGTTGTAGAGCATGGTAATATGGTGGGTATTGTATCTTTAGGGGATTTAGCTATTAATAACATGTCAGATGAAAGTGCGGGACATGCGCTAACTGAGATTTCGGAAACGGACGAACTACACCATTAACAAAGGCACTGTTAATCAGTGTCTTTGATAATGGCTGTTTTCACGTTGATTGTTATGTTTAGTTCTAAGATATGTGCACGTATACATTTAGCGTTCGTTGCACCATTTCTACATTTGTAATTATTGAATTCTCATTAAACCCATCATACTGTCCATTTTTAGTAAAAATAGCAAAATGGGTACGGAAATAGCCTTGTTAATAGAGTTAATTTTATTCTCTGTTATTATTGCTTTAAATGTTGCTTTTCGTTATAAGAGCTAAACACGATTAATATTAACGTTCGTGGCATCTTTTCTTTTCTATATATAACATTTATATTATTCACATCAGGTAAGCAAATGTAAGTGAAATAAAAGCCAAACGTTTATGAAAAGAGCTTTCATAGAACGTTCTTTGTATACTAAGAGGTAAATACGATGATAACTTTTTCATGTTCATATATTTCTTAGCTATTGACTGTAACATTCGTATAAAACTTAAAGGATTGAGCTAATTTAGTAATAATACAACATTGTACAGAAAACTCTCATTTGATACATAGTCCTATGAAAATTTATTGGTCTATATAGAAAAAAAAACAATATACTTTACTAGAATTATAGAAACTGAAAGGAGGTAGATCTATGAAAAGAAAAATAGGGTTTGCAATATTTACTAGTTATCTAATTATTGGGTTCATCACTTTTACGAATGATTCACGTTCAAATGAAATCAGTGAGCAAGAAGAAATCATTCATGTTAATCAACAGTTGAATAGTACCGTTGAAGTGGAAAAACGTGAAATTACGTTGAACGGATTAGACTCTTTTATAGGGAAACCTAGTGAAGTTATTGAAAAAGAATTTGGGAAACCAATAAGAGTCGATAAGTCCATTTATGATTACGATTGGTGGATTTATAATCAACAACCATCACAATATATTCAAGTAGGCGTTGAAAACAATATAGTTACAACGATATATGCAATTGGAGAGGAATTAAATACGGAACCATTTATCATTGGACAACCTATTGATGAGATCATAAACACATTTTTTTTGGAGCCATCAGTATCATTCATAGCTAATAACAATAACTATCGATTTGAACTAACAGAACAAGACTTAGAAATTCGACCGTTAGTTAAAATAAACGATGTTTATATCCAATTGTATTTTGATAGATATTCAAATAAATTGTCGAGTATTAGATATATGGATGCAAATACGTTAATAAAACAAAGACCATATGAACTAGTATATAGAGGAGATTTATTATCTTCTGAGGAGCTATCGACAGAGGAATTAGCTTTAGTTGAACAAGGCGTCGCAAAACAAATATTGGACCTTACAAATACAATTAGAAATCAGTATAATTTACCTTCCGTACAGTGGAATGAAGAAGCTGCCATCGTTGCATATAAACATAGTAAAGAAATGTATGAAGAAAATTATTTTTCTCACACTTCTCCATTAAGTGGGGGACTACCAGAACGTTTAAAAGAAGGAAATGTATATTACTTTTCTGCTGGAGAAAATATAGCTGCAAAGTATATTGATGGGATAGCAGTTATGGTTGGTTGGCTGAATAGCAAAAGTCACAGAGAGACGTTATTAAATGAGAATTTTACAGATTTAGGTGTTGGAGTGTACAAAAAATATTATACACAAAATTTTATTGAATCCTGGGAATAGAGAAAGACTTACGATTTACGGGAAAATGGGCGAACAACGGATTAGGTAAACTGATACATTATATTAGGTACTAGTGTATATGAGGTGAATGAGATGGAAAAACGAGCCCACCCTGATGTTAAGAAGTTTAAAGAATTTGTTAAACAACATCCTAAACTCATCGGTGAAGTACGACAAGGTGAGAAGACATGGCAAGAATTTTTTGAAGACTGGTATTTATTTGGTGATGATGATGAAATGTGGGATGAATATAAAGGAAGCAATAGTAACGACAGTAGTGAAGACAATAATGAAACTAAGCCAGAGATTTTAGGAACGTTTTTATCTTCCTTAAAAAATATGGACTTAAATCAAGTTGAGCAACATTTAAATACATTTGGAGAGGCGATCACTACCCTTCAAAGTGTTTTACAACAATTTCAGCCAGAGCTGAAGCAACAGCAGGTAACGAGTGATCTTACTCCTTTCTCGTTTCGAAAAGATTAAAAAAAGTGAGTTGGAAAAACTATGAGACCAACAATTTATGAATATATACAATCGAACAAAGAGCTACAGCATTTTATACGAGTTCAACCGATTTGGTACCGCAAACTTTCGAGGAATCCTGAATCGATAAAAGCTTTTGAAAATGAAGCTAGATCGTATTATGGAAAGACTTTTCAACATAGGCTTGATTCATTTTCTAACTCTTTTCAAATGTTTTCTATGTTAGCTAATTTTTTTCAAACAGATCAAAGTAGCTAGTCTCTGTCTTAGTTTTTTTTTTTTTGCAAAAAAATGAATGAATTTCTCTAATCATAGCTAACAATAATGTTGTAAAGGAGTGATTACATGAAAATGTTCACAATATATTTATTGTTAGCTATGTCGATTATTCAAGCATGTGGAAATGAAAAACCTACTCCAGAAGCGGATATTACAGTAATAAGTGTACGTGACAACAACCTAGATAAGGTTGCGATTCAGGCCACTACACAACAAACTATGTCTAAGATATCTATCACACACCTTGTGAAAGGGCAAGATGTGTACGTTGAGTGTTATGTACCTAATTTTGTTTTCCAAAAGGAAAAAAAGGCAAATAAAAATGGTGAAGGACATATTGAGGTCTTTGTCAATAATAAGAAAGTGGAAACAATTTCTACAGCAGCATTTGTTATTAAAGGTTTACCTAAAGGAACACACAATATAAAAATTGATCTTGTTCATAATGATTCTACTAGCTACCAACAAGCAAAGGAATTTCAAGTTACGATCAAATAATTATATAGTATGTATAAGGATCTTTTTAAAAGCTTTGTTGTTAATTATACAAAATGATTATAGCGAAATGAGACATCATTGCATTGTCATCGGTTTATAAAAGATAGGTTGCCATTAAGCTATAGTTTTATAAATGTGTTTATTCCTTAGTAAGAAAAATTTCAATCAATTTGAAAACAGCCTCCTAAAAAATATAAGGAAAGATACACGTGTTATGAGAATATGTTATGATAATGAATGGAGGTGTGATCATGCTTGCAACTTTAGAAACAGTCGAAATTATTGATGGGGCTGAAGAATTATCAAAGATGATTCTTGATTCAGAGGTTTTTGAAAACTATAATATTTGTTTAAATAAATTGAAGAAGAACGAGGATGCTCAATCGTTAATCGATAAATTTGTTAATATAAAAGAACAGTACGAAGATGTTCAACGTTTTGGAAAATATCATCCTGATTACAAAAAAATCTCTCGAGAAGTAAGAGAGATAAAACGTGAGGTAGATTTAAACGAAATCATTTCTGAGTTTAAAAAAGCTGAGAACTCCATTCAAGTGTTATTGGATGAAATTAGCATTATTATTGGAAAGACCGTCTCCGATTCAATTAAAGTTCCTACAGGTAATCCATTCTTTGATGCTGCTTCTAGCTGTGGAGGTGGTTGTGGTGTAGGTGGGAGCTGCGGTTGTCACTAGATCAATAATCAAGCGGGGGAGTATTGTAATGTTTTCCAAAAGACAAGGGATTATAGTATGGCTTTTTTCATTAAAACAAGCAAAATTATTAAGAAAGTACGGGAATGTACATTATGTATCAAAACGTTTAAAGTATGTAGTCCTGTATTGTGATATGTCTGAAGTAGACCATATGTGCAATAAATTAAATGGTCTTTCATTTGTTAAAAAGGTCGAGGTATCTCACAAGCCGTTTTTGAAGATAGAATTTGAAAATTCTAAACCTGATGAAGCTAAAGAATATGACTATAAATTAGGACTATAGCCCCTCCCAACATGGAAGGGGTTATCTATATTTTGTGAGTAACAAAGAGTGTGATTATGGTAAAATAATCATACTCTAGTTGTTGTTATGAGTTAGGAGATAGTTATGAAACGTTCAGTGTATACAATTCTTTTTCTTTTATCAACTGTAAGTTTGGCGCTCATCATATTGCAATGGTTTTCTTACACTGGAAATACAGAACAAAAAGTAATGATGACGCGTAATAATGCCCAGTTAAATGAATCAATTCAGCTTGTGCGGAAAGATAACGCATTAGTTGTAACACAATCGTATAATGGTTTAGTACAACCAATGTACGAATTATCAATACCATCAGTTATTGAGCAAGAGCAAATGTTTTGTGAAACAGAAGATGGAGAGCAATGCCAGATTATTTATAATGACAATAATATTACCTTGATGAATGGTAATGAGCAACATATCATTTTTACATATCAAATATCAATTGATAGTTCCTTACATTCTTTCTTGTTGGATAATTGGTCAATAAACCTTCACTCTGAACAATTGAAAAATACTCGATTAGAAATTATTGAAGATCATTCACCTCGAGGGACTTGGGTGACAGGTGCCTCGCTTCAGAAATATATTTCTAAAGAGAATATAGATTTTTATGCATGGGAATATGTCGATATTGATTCACCTCCAATATTTTGGACAAACAAACAATTGGATAGTGAAAAGGTTGATGAAATTACATATTATGTTAATGAAGGGAATCAAGTTGAAATATTAAATGCCTCTTTGATAACACGTGTGCCATCTGCACCTCCATTAACGATAGTAAACATTCCTGGTGAGGATTTGGTTATTACACCGTCGTTAATCATTCATGATAAAGAAGATGTTAATTTTATTGAAGAAGGTTATATAGAGAAGGTTTTATTTGAGTCTTTTTCTTATGATGAAAATGATGAATGGATTTTGAAAGTCTTGAAATCAATCCTTCTTAACAGAAGTGTTGGCGATGAATTTTCTAATAGACTTTCTGAAGAAATGATCACTCAGTTATCTAGACAAGTTCTTGATGAATTTATTGAAATGATATTTACTTATGAAAATAAGAAGCTTTCATCCGAACTATTAGATAGGTCGTTATCAGCTATTGATTTAGGTAAAACAACGTTCTTTTCAGCAAACAATAGTCAAAGGAATCAGACTATTTCACTCTATTTCGTTGATGGGCGAAACTACTTCATTAATAGTAAAGAAATTGTTAATCGACCTGCCATTAACAGAAATGGTCAGCTCATGTTCCCATTAGAGGATGTGTTGCGCCAAGTTGGGTATAAGGTTTCATTTCTATCAGATCAAGAAACCATTTATATTGAAAAAGGGCAAGATGTTTGGAGATTTTACTTAAATAAAAACTATTTTATATATAATGAGGAAGAATGGGGATTATTATCTAAACCAATGGAACAGGTTGATAATTCTGTTTATATTTATGAAACGTGGCTAACTGATTTATTCGCAGTTTTGGTTCAAAAAGATCAAAAAACAATTGATCTTACATATTAATAACAAAGCAAAGTGAGCATTATATTCAATAAGTGGTTGTTTTTAAGCTAAAAATATACACAAATACAACTTAATTTCGTGGCATCTTTTCTTCTATTGAACAATGGCTGTTAGGAACTACAGCAACAACGTTTTTAAAAAAAGTCTATAAATTCAAAAAAAACCCTGCAGATACCTACAGGGTCCTTCTATATCATAGGGATAATTTTCGAAATTTCACCCATAGATAAGAAGGCAAAGGGAGAGGAGAAACCGGAGGAAGAACTTATGGGGAAACGTAAGTCTTCTCCGCGGTTGGCAACAACATCAATAATTTGATGTTGTTACTACTAATTATGACCATTTGAAGTGACTGTATACACTTTCAAAATATTTTTTTATCATCTATAATAAATAATGCTTAACTTATTTACAATTTTGTAAGAATGGTGATGTTAATGAGAGTAGTTTCAGGAAGCTGTAAAGGGTTGCCGTTAAAGGCAGTGCCGGGTAAATCTACACGTCCAACAACAGATAAGGTAAAAGAAGCTATATTTAATATGATTGGTCCATATTTTGATGGTGGCTATGCTTTAGATTTGTTTGGAGGTAGTGGTGGCTTAGGGCTTGAGGCTTTAAGTAGGGGGATGGAATATTGCATATTTGTTGATCGAGATATGAAGGCTATACAAACGATTAAAACAAATGTTGAATACTGCAAATTTACTGATCGTGTAGAAATATATCGAAATGATGCAGAACGTGCGTTAAAAGCGATTGTAAAACGAAATTTACGCTTTGCTAAAATATTTTTAGATCCCCCATATAAGCATCAGAAGATCAAGAACATTATTGAATTGATAGAAAATAATCGTTTATTATATGAAGGTGGGCATATTGTCGTTGAACATTCAACAGACGTAAAGCTACCTAATACAATCGGTGGTGTTTCACAAATAAAACATGAGATATACGGAATCACTGCCATAACGATTTATCAGTATAGCTAGAAATATGGAGGTGAAGAATATGGCGAATATTGCTGTTTGTCCAGGAAGTTTTGATCCCATTACTTATGGTCATTTAGATATTATAAAAAGGGGTAGAAAGGTTTTTGATAAAATCTATGTTGTTGTTTTAAACAACTCATCCAAACAACCATTGTTTACTGTAGAAGAAAGGTTGGAACTGATAGAAGAGGTTACGAAAGATTTTGATAATGTTTATGTTGATTCATTTCAAGGGCTATTAGTTGACTATGCAAGAAGTAAGAATGCACAAGCGATTTTACGTGGTCTACGAGCTGTTTCAGACTTTGAGTATGAAATGCAAATAACTTCTATGAATAGAGTTCTAGAAGAAAATATTGAAACCTTTTTTATGATGACTAATAATCAATATTCCTTTTTAAGTTCAAGTATTGTAAAGGAAGTAGCCAAGTACAATGGTGACGTATCAGAGCTAGTTCCTGATGTAGTAGAAAAAGTGTTACGTCAGAAATTTAACTAGTTACATATATATAGTATAGCCTACTGTTCGAACAGACATCTTTTATTGAATAACGTTGATAATGTTTGCGCTTACATAATAAACGACCATCACTTTGATGGTCGTTTTAATTATAGTTGTTCCCCGTACTAAAACATAAGATTTAGCATTCATGGCGCATTTCTTATTTAAAAGATGTCAACCACTAAACGAATTTTTTACTGTGCTAATTTACTCGTAATATCAACATAGTTTACAAAAGGCTGCTTTCGCATTGATAGTTGTTTTTCGTATTATGAAGTATACACGTACACAACTAAAGTTCATGGCAGCTTTTCTTCTGTATAACGATGGCTAACAATATAAAACCATTTTATATTACTAATTGATACCATAGTAACAATGTTTTAGAAAAGAGCCTTACGAAAAGAGCCTTAATTTTTTAATATACAGGAACACATAGCAACAAAGTGTTGTCAAGGTAATAATTGGTCCGTAAGACCACATGATATGTAACAAATCATAAAATATACTGAAATTAGTATTTAATGAAAAAGAAGGTATGACGTTTGATCCGTGCTCTGATTTTACTAACGCATTAATATATAGAGGCTTCCAAAGTATATATGCAAAAAGAGCAGCAAAAAATCCGTGAAAGATACGAGCGACAAAAAAGGGCCTAAAGCGTATATCGGTTTCAGCTAGAATACTTGCAACTTGGGCCTGTACGGATAATCCGCTGAAAGCAAGAATAAAGCTTGTAATCACTGCCTGGTAAATCAAGCTAATATTAGGTGTTTCACTAGTTAATTGACTTCCTAATGTTATTTCAAATAAACCCGAAAACAAAGGAATTCCTAATTCTTCAGGAAGATCAAAAACCGCTAACATATATTCCAATAGATAAGCTACCACAGCTGTTATATGGACGATAGATAGCAATTTGTTTAAAACAGAAAATAAAATAATGAAACCACCGATCATTAGTAATGTATGAACAGATGATGTAATCGCATCGCCAAGTAATTTTCCAAGGGGCCTATTATCTTGCAGTCTAGATTCATGTGCCGAACGAAGTGCCTCATGTATAATTTTTTTACTTCTCTTATTAGAAGACTTGCTAATGACATTTTCTTTGCCGTGAAACCTCATTATTAATCCTACGCAAATATTACCTAAATAATGTGATATTGCTAGGATGATACCTAAACTGGCATTTTGAAAAAAGCCAATAGCTACCGCGCCAAAAATAAACAATGGGTTAGAAGAATTAGTAAATGATACTAGGCGCTCCGCTTCTATTGCAGTTAGCTGATTTTCTTGACGTAATCTTGCTGTAAATTTAGCACCTGCGGGATAACCAGATGCCATTCCCATTGCCCATACAAATCCACCAACACCGGGTACTTTGAATAATGGTCTCATTAGAGGCTCCAATAAAAAACCGATAAAACGAACAACTCCAAACCCTATGAGCAGCTCAGATATAATAAAAAAAGGAAGTAAGGACGGGAACACGACTCCCCACCAAATCTGTAACCCTCTTTGTGAAGCTTCAAATGATTCTTGTGGAAAAGAAATAAGGGCTATAGCTAGCAATAAGGCAGTTGTTGCTAATATTAATGAATTTACTTTTGTTATATTCAAGAGTATTGCCTCCCGTTTTATCTTCTTTCTATACAATGGATGTAGTAGGTGTTAGAATGAAAGAACAAATGTATCATGGTAAAAAGTTGTACAAACTTATATTTCAATATACGTGTATAGCACCTTTCTTTAGACCATAAGATTGAATATAGATCATTTTTTTGGAGGTATTTCTCATGCGAGATCCTATCATTGGTCTAGCTCTTGGTTCTGGAAGTGCAAGAGGTTTTGCCCACT
Source organism: Cytobacillus sp. Hm23 (assembly GCF_051842895.1). Lineage (NCBI taxonomy): Bacteria > Bacillati > Bacillota > Bacilli > Caryophanales > Bacillaceae > Cytobacillus > Cytobacillus sp. Hm23. The sequence goes on along the minus strand of NZ_JBPXRQ010000047.1, from coordinate 9,996 downwards.
TAGGGGTTATTAAAGTCTTAACAGAAGAAAACATAGGAATAGACCTTATTGCGGGTAGTAGCATGGGTGCCGTTGTTGCAGCCTTTTATGGAGCTGGGCTAGACATAAATCGTCTATATAAAGTTGCTAATGCATTTAAAAGAAAATATTACTTGGATTTTACTGTTCCAAGGATGGGGTTTTTGGCAGGGAATAGAGTTAAAGAACTCATTCGTATATTTACCCATGGGAAAATGATCGAAGACTTAGATATTCCGGTAGCTATTGTAGCTACCGATTTAATAAAGGGAGAAAAGGTAGTCTTTAGAACGGGACCAGTTGCTGATGCTGTCCGTGCGAGTATTGCAATTCCAGGAATTTTTGTGCCAGAAAAAATAAACAATCGAGTGCTAGTCGATGGAGGCGTTGTTGACCGCATACCTGTATCAGTCGTGAAAGAGATGGGTGCTGATATCGTGATTGGTGTCGATGTGTCACATGTTAAAAGAAATGAGAATATCTCATCCATTTTTGACGTGATTATGCAAAGTATAGACATCATGCAAGAAGAGCTAGTTAGCCATAGGGAAATTGCTTCTGATATAATGATTCGACCACATGTGGAACATATTAGTTCAAAAGCATTTTCCAACATTAAGGAGATTATTGAAATAGGCGAGGAAGAAACGAGAAAACAGCTCGAAAATATTATTACGGTTATTTCTACGTGGAAGGAGTCACAGCAAGGTGAAGACTAAAGGTTATATTAGATCGTTATTTATTGGTATTATACTTGCCATGCTAATTACTTTTGTACAGCTACCATTTTATATTACGAAACCTGGAACAGCACAAGAGCTTGCTCCTATTGTTCAAGTTGATGGTGGATACGAAGAAGAAGGGTCATTAATGCTAACAACAGTTAGAATGGGAAAAGCAAATGTTGTCTCATATATTTGGGCGAAATTGAGTGAATACCAAATGATTTACCCTGAACAAGATATTCTCCAAGATAGAAGTGATGAGGAATATTCATATATTCAATTACATAATATGGAGAACTCAAAAAACAGTGCTATATCAGTAGCGTACAATCAAGCAGATAAAAGTGTAGAGTATAAGTATAATGGTTTATTTGTCTATACGGTACTAGACAATGTACCAGCTAAAGATTTTTTAAAAACAGCTGATCGCATTATACGAGTAGACGATCTAGATGTGAAAAGTTATGAAGACCTTACTCATTATCTATCAACAAAAAAAGAGGGCGATGTAATTGAGGTTGTTGTTGAGAGGGATGGTGAAACGGTTGTTCAAGATATTGAGTTAATTACATTGGAAAATAAAGATCAAGTCGGTTTAGGTGTACAACTAATAGAAGATGTGGAACTTAACGTAAACCCAAGCGTGGAAATTAATTCTGAGAAAATAGGTGGTCCGTCTGCAGGATTAATGTTTACATTAGAAATCTATAATCAATTAGTTGAAGAAGATCTTACAAAAGGCTTTGACATCGCTGGTACCGGTCAAATTTTTAATGATGGTTCAGTCGGACCTATAGGTGGTATCTCTCAAAAAATTGTGGCGGCGGATAAGGCAGGGGCTGAAATCTTTTTCGCGCCAAATCAGAACGGGGCTAGTGACTCAAACTATAATGAAGCTGTAAAAACAGCTCAAGATATTGGAACAACAATGGAAATTGTACCTGTAGATACATTTGAAGATGCATTACTCTATTTACAATCTATACAGCCAGAGTAATATTACATACTTTGCTTTCCATTGATTGCAACTGAAGGCAGATCTCTTACATAAATGTAGAGGTTGCCTTCTTTATTTATATAGCTGTTTTTCGTACAAATAGATTAACATGTATTATTTAAACTATAGTTCGTGGTGTTTTTTTCATTTACATAACGCTGAAAATCCTAGCTAATCTTATATAACAGTGCTAATTTAGAAATAATAATAGAGCACCAAAGTTTATGAATAGAGCGCTATTTAAATTTCCTAGTATCTTCATCAAATCTAATCGGTGGAGTTGAGTACTCTTGTTTAATTGCTGTCGAACATAAAGGTTCTGGTAAGATACTAGCATATACATGTGCAGCAGTAATATCTAACATGAATAGTGGGTCATCAAAGGAAGCTGCTTTCGAAATGATAGGTAGTTGTATTTTTTTCTTTACTTCATTCAAATACTGTTGCCCCCTCATATTCATACCTAATAAACGGATATATGGAGATTGGGTAGATAATTGTTGTAAGTCATCCTTTTTAGTATTCGTTAATATATATAGACATAGTCGCTGAAGTCGAGTCCAAGTATAACGTTTTGTCTTAATTTTTTCCATGAAAGTTATAAATGACGTCGATTCTTTTATGTACTTCATAAGTCGATATTCTAACCCTTCTTCACACTCATATGTTGATTCCAGCTCTGCTAGACTGGAAGTTAATAGCTTATATTTTAGTAATGGAAAATAAGCCTCCCAGCTATGAAATCGATCGTACTGATTATAATAATTAATCAAGTGGTTCTTTGTAGATACAGGGATGTAGTTATCTATGTCATTTAAATTACCGCTCTTTGAGAATAAAGTTTGACGTATACTGGTTGCACTAGCGATAGAAGGGGATGTAAATTCCTCATCGTGATATTGAGCCCCTGTTCGAGTGATCGTTAATGGAGTTAGGTTACTATGCTGATCATGGATTGCTTTCACATAGTGATAGCCTAGAATGTTATTTGGCTTTGATAAATCAAGCTTCACATTCGTAGTTTTTATTTCATTAAAGGCAATTGATGATGCTTTCGGGTAACTATAACCTTTATCTATTGCATTCTTAACCTTTTCATTATATGTTGGTGCAGCTTGTTTCAAAAATTGAGCAGCATGTTGAAAATCTTTTATTTCTCCATGCTCACTTCCAAAACAAACCTCTTCACATAATAGAGCGGATAATATTGAAATCGCTCCATTTGCAAACATTTCAGCATTTTGTGATGCATAGCCGTAGGGTAATTCCACAACGATATCTACACCAGCTTCTAAGGCCATCTTCGTCCTCGCCCATTTAGATACTAGTGCAGGTTCACCTCGTTGTAGAAAATTCCCACTCATAACTGCTACAACACAATCAGTGCCAGTTTGCTTTTTTGTTTCTTGTAAGTGAACGTAATGTCCATTATGAAATGGATTGTACTCAACAATAACGCCTGCAGCCTTCACTTATACACCTCAGTTCTAGTTTAATATTGGAAAAAATGTATACAATGACTTCTTTTATTATAATGTATATGAAAATGAAGTTCCATCTCTCAAATTCCCAGGAATTATTAACTCAAATAAATTAATGAAAATAGGAGGGTAAGGAAGCTGCTTTCGATGAATAATAGTGTTAAAGGAACGATCTATTTATGTATGTAGATGTAAAGAAAAAATATTGACAAATGTGTTTTACAAAGCTATAATTACCTTTGTTGCCTTGAGGTGATATAATTGAAATGGACAATTCATCAACTATACCAATTACAGAACAAGGACATATTGATTGATGAAACTGTAGATGTAAGTGACATTAAACATATTGAGAAGTCAATTCGTAATATTTCACCTGTTAAAGTGACAGGTGTAGCAGATGTAAGTCATGCTAAAGTTATTTTTCACTTAACAATTACTGGTTCAATGGTTTTACCTTGCTCGAGAACATTGGTTGATGTACAATTTCCGTTTACTATTAAAACGACGGAAACCTTTTTATTTAAACAATCTGATTTTGATGATGAAGATGAGGTTCATAATGTTGAAGGAGATGTCGTGGACATTCTTCCGATCATAAAGGAAAATATTCTTCTTGAAATTCCGATGCAGATATATTCAGAAAGTGTACATGAAGATCAAGTATTACAATCTGGAAAAGATTGGTCTGTTATTACAGAGGAAGATGTAAAAAATCAGATAGATCCACGTTTAGCTGGATTAGCAAAATATTTTGACAAAAATAAAGAAAATTAACAAAACGAAGAACCGGCATTATCCGGCCTTCATATGATTTTAATTCTCTTTAAGGAGGTGGGAATAATGGCTGTACCTTTTAGAAGAACATCTAAAACTAAAAAAAGAAAGCGTCGTACGCATTTCAAATTACAAGCCCCTGGTATGGTAGAATGCCCAAATTGTGGTGAAATGAAGCTTGCTCACCGCGTTTGTAAAGAATGTGGTACTTATAAAGGAAAAGAAGTAGTTAGCAACTAAATGATGTTGATTGCTGACGTTAAAAAACACAAAGAGAAAATTCTTTGTGTTTTTTTCTATATTATTATATAAGCGGGGAGAAGGTACAAGGGTGGAAAAATTGATTATTAATAAAGACGAAAATGGCATAGTATGGGCTACAATTAACCGTTTGGGCAAAAGAAATGCGATCGATTATGATGTTATGAATAAATTGGAAGCGCTTATAAATGATGTGAGAGAGACGGTTAATATGAAAGCAATGGTCATTACTGGCGCTGGTAATAAAGCATTTTGTTCCGGAGGTGATTTAAGTGTATTTCATCAATTAAAAACAAAAAGAGAAGCATATGAAATGCTTTCAAAAATGGGTGAAATACTATACTCGCTACAGACACTTCCTAAACCAACTGTGGCACTATTAAATGGATTTGCAATTGGAGGCGGTTGTGAGCTAGCAACAGCATGTGATTTTCGTTTAGCTAAGCAGGGCAGTAAACTAGGATTTATACAAAGTAAATTAGCGATAACAACTGGTTGGGGTGGAGCAACCTTATTAAATGAAAAAATTCCATATGATAAGGCACTTGAATTGCTAATGACTGCAAAAATGATTTCTGCAGAGAAGGCTTATGAAATTGGTTTTGTCAATAAAGTGTTCAATAACCAAGACTTATTGAAACAGTGTATAGAATATTTGAAACCACTACTTGAAACAGATGTACACGTACTATCCTCATATAAACAGGTATTAATTAATAAATGGAAAGCGCATCATTTAAAAGAAAGAATGTTTGCAGAAATTGAACAATGTGCATCTTTATGGGCAAGAGATGAGCATCACCATGCAGTAGAGGCTTTTTTGAATAGCAAATAATATGCTTTTTAATGATTTATGTGTTGTATATGGATAAAACATGGATTATTTGCATTGTGATAGTTTATATATAGTCTATCTTTTCTAGTAGCAGCATATGTATTAAAAAAAGCTACTGGGAGGTAGGATAATGTCAACGACTCGGCAGGATGCATGGACAAACGATGAGGATTTACTGTTAGCTGAGGTTGTGTTGAGGAATATTCGTGAAGGTGGAACGCAATTGGCAGCTTTTGAGGAAGTCGGCAGACGGTTATCACGAACTGCAGCCGCCTGTGGTTTCAGGTGGAATTCGTATGTTCGTAAACAATATAAGTCTGGTATAGAGCTTGCTAAGAAACAAAGAAAGCAATTAAAAAATGGGCAAGAATCAACACTTACCACAGTTGAACAAAAAGAAAATGACTTTCAGTCATTCGAACCTTTAGTTGATGATTTATCATTGAAAAAAGTAATAACTTATTTGCAAATTATCGACTCATCCCAAAATGAATATGATGAATTAGTTGTAGAAAATAAACAGTTAAAAAAACGTGTGGCGCATTTAGAAAACAAAATGGATAAGGTAGATGAAGAGAATCAATCGCTGTTAACTAATCTACGACAAGTTGAAGACGATTACAAAGCGTTAATAGAAATTATGGAACGTGCAAGGAAGATGGTTGTGCTGCAAGAAGAGGAAAAGCAAAGTAAAGTGAAATTTCAAATGGATAGAAATGGGAATTTAGAAAGGGTTGAAAAATAATCAATAGCACCTATGAAATTTACAAAAAATAAAAAAAGAAACAGTTAGATTAAAATAAACTGTTTCTTTTTTATGTCCATGTATTGAATGCGTTGAAATGGTATATATATTATCGAGTCTGTTCTTTAACACCATTAGGATGCCATAATAACGGATTTTCACCAAAGTCTCTTTCTACATCATAAGTAGCAGCAGAAAACCCCATTTTAGTCCAAAACTCTGCTGATTTCACACGGGGGTTAGTTTTGATAGGTAGGTTAAAACTTTTCGCGAAATTGACTAAAGCGGTTCCAAAATTTTTCCTTTGAAATGCAGGTAATACTTCAAGCTTCCATAGCTCTAAATATGTTTGTGGTGGCTCGAAGTATTTATCATATTTTGCATCAACTTTATATAAACTCATTCTAGCGACTAACTTACCACCGTAGTATATTCCATAAAATGGCGAATCACTATTGTTTTCGATGATATTTGTTTGAAGATCATCGAGCATAGATAATTCTTGTAGACCATATTCTTTAAATTTTTTAAATTCTTCTATTGTTTTATAGTTTACGAGTAATCGTTCTATTTTATAAGTTTCCATCATAATCTTCCTCCCACATAACCTTATATTTTTATTATATAACAAAATGACACAAAATTCTGTAGAAAATAATTAGAAAGCGTTTTCATAAATAGAAGGAATATTAAAAATTTTGTAGAAATATATACAAATAAGATATAGAACAGGAGTGTGCAAATGAAGAAAATACTAATTGCGAACAGAGGGGAGATTGCCTCTAGGGTAATACGAACATGTAACAATATGGGGATTGAGACAATAGCGATTTATTCTGATGCTGATAAAAATTTACCATACGTAAATGAAGCTACTAAAGCGGTCCGTATCGGGGAATCGCCTGTTCAAAAATCATATATGGCTATGGATGCTATCGTAAAATTAGCGGTAGAGGAAAATGTAGATGGCATTCATCCAGGGTATGGGTTTTTATCCGAAAATGCAATGTTTGCAAAGTTAGTTAATGATAATGGTATAACTTTTATTGGCCCACAACATGACGTTATAGCTTTAATGGGAGAAAAAATCCAAGCACGAAAGGAAATGCAAAAGGCTGGAGTACCTATTGTACCAGGAAGTCATGAACCTGTTAGTTCAGTTGAAGAGGCATGTGTTATAGCTGACAAAATTGGATACCCAGTAATGATAAAAGCAAGTAGTGGCGGTGGCGGTGTTGGGATGCAACGCTGTATTGATGAGCAAGAATTAAAGAAGGTGGTTGTGTCAATTAAAAACCGTGCTAAAGCATATTTTGGGAATGATGAAATATTTATTGAGAAATATGTTGCCGATGCGAGGCATATTGAAATTCAAATATGTGCAGATACAGCTGGTAATATTGTTCATTTGTTTGAGAGAGACTGTTCAATTCAACGCAGAAATCAAAAGGTGATTGAGGAAACTCCTTCACCGTTCCTATCAGAGGAATCGAGAAGAGCAATGCTTGATTGTGCATTAAAAGTCGCGGCACATGTAGGTTATACCAATGTAGGAACAGTTGAATTTGTAGTAGATAACGATGAGAATTTCTATTTCTTGGAAATGAATACGAGGTTACAAGTTGAACATCCGATAACTGAAATGGTTACAGGGATTGATCTAGTTGAGTGGCAAATAAAGTTGTCATGTGGGGAGAACATGCCATTATTACAGCATGAGATAAATAGTAACGGGCACGCGCTAGAATTTCGATTGTATGCAGAAGATCCAGCTACATATTTGCCCTCGCCAGGAACTCTTAATGTATTAACTTATCCATCAACAGAGGGTGTCAGAATAGATAAAGGATATGATGAAGGTTGCCAAGTTACCCCATTTTATGATCCGATGATCGCAAAGCTAGTTATACATGGTCTTGATCGAAATGATGTATTACATAAGGCTGAAAAATTGCTTAAAGAAATGAAAGTTGAAGGTATAAAAACCAACTTACCTTTACTTGAAAAGGTTATTCAAAATGAGATGTTTCGAGAAGGGTGTTATACTACCTCTTTTTTATCAAGGCAGTATTCACGCTGATTTTCTCTCGTAGAACTTCATCTAGTTGTTTTATCTTAGTTCCAATAGTAAAAGTTTGTGAAATGACCATTTAATAGGTAAAAAATCACCTGATTTGGGAGGATATATGGTATGAAAGAAATATATGCATCGATGGCAGGTACTGTACTAAATTTATTAGTTGAAAAGGAAGAACATATTACAAAAGGCCAACAGGTCATTATTCTAGAATCAATGAAAATGGAAATACCAATTGAGAGCTCATTAGAAGGGGCTGTTAATGAAATAAAAGTGGAAATAGGAGATTTCGTAAATGAAGGAGATGTTCTCATCGTATTAGGATAAAGGGAAGGAGAATTTAAACAATGGTTCATGTAAGAGATTTAGATAAAGTTTTATCAGAAAAACTAGAAAATATTGAGCGTGGAGGAGCAGAAAAGTATCATCAAAAACAAAAAGAGCAGAACAAATTATTTGTTAGAGATAGATTGAAACAGCTGTTTGATAGAGGGGTATATATAGAAGATGGAATGTTCGCTAACGATCAAGCTGGGGATTTACCCGCTGATGGAGTTGTTACAGCAACTGGAACAATCAATGGACAAACAGTATGTGTGATGGCAAATGATTCGACTGTGAAGGCAGGTTCATGGGGAGCAAGAACAGTAGAAAAAATTATTCGCATCCAGGAGTCAGCCGAGAAACAAAAGGTGCCGTTGTTATATTTAGTCGATTCGGCTGGTGCGCGTATTACTGATCAGTTAGAAATGTTTCCAAATCGTCGCGGAGCTGGCCGTATTTTTCATAATCAAGTACGTCTATCTGGGGTCATTCCTCAAATATGCATTTTGTTCGGGCCATCCGCTGCTGGTGGAGCATATATACCAGCTTTTTGTGATATTGTAATAATGGTCGATAAGAATGCATCAATGTATTTAGGTTCCCCTCGAATGGCGGAGAAGGTCATCGGTGAAAAAGTAACGCTTGAAGAAATGGGTGGAGCTCGCATGCATTGTACAATTAGTGGATGTGGTGATGTACTTGCTGAAAGTGAAGAAGAAGCAATTCGCTTAGCCCAAACGTATTTAACATATTTTCCTGCTAATTCCCAGTCTAAACCAAGTGTTATTGAGGGACAAGAATCGAGTCAAATTAAGAGGTTGGCTGACATCATTCCTGTCCACCAAAATGCCCCTTTTGATATGTATGATTGTATTAACACACTTGTAGATAAAGATAGTTTTTTTGAGATTAAGAAATTATTTGCTGCCGAGCTTATTACTGGTTTAGCTAGAATAGATGGTCGCTGTGTTGGTATTATAGCCAATCAACCGAAAGTGAAAGGTGGAGTTTTATTTGTTGATTCCGCTGATAAAGGGGCTAAATTTATTCAACTGTGTGATGCATTTCATATTCCTTTATTATTCTTAGCGGATGTACCAGGTTTTATGATAGGAACAAAGGTTGAACAGGCTGGGATAATTAGACATGGTGCTAAGTTTATAGCTGCAATGAGCTCAGCTACTGTACCAAAAATCTCTGTTATTGTTCGAAAAGCTTACGGGGCAGGGTTATATGCAATGGCGGGACCTGCGTTTGAGCCTGATTGCTGTATTGCACTTCCAACTGCGCAAATAGCTGTAATGGGTCCTGAAGCGGCAGTAAATGCAGTTTATTCTAACAAAATCAGTAACATAGAAGACCCAAAAGAAAGAATAGCATATATTCAGCAAAAGCAAGAGGAGTATAAACAGCATATAGATATATATAAGCTAGGATCTGAAATGATTATAGATACAATTGTTTCACCAAATGATTTAAGAAAAGAGTTAATTGATAGGTTTACAATTTATGAAACTAAAGAAATAGCAGATGTCCATCGTAAGCATCCTGTTTATCCAGTTTAAATGATGCTATAATGTGAAGCGTAAAATTTTATATAAGTATTAATGTAAATAAACAAAAAGAGGATGACGTTCATTGATATGCTCCCCTTAAGGTAGACAGATTAAAAAATAAAATCTGATTACCTTAAGGGGGCTTTTTTATGTCCAATAAATTTTTCTCTATTGAATTTAAACATGAAGTGGTGAGGGCA
>NZ_JBPXRQ010000046.1:0-31899 GCF_051842895.1 Cytobacillus sp. Hm23 | reverse complement strand
CGTGAGCGATGAGACACAAGTGGATTCACCATAATATACACATAGTCTTGTTCATCTAAAAACTGGACAATAGGTGAATGATAAGAACCAGTTGACTCAAAGATAACCGAAGGTTTCAGTCCACCTGATACTTTTGTAACCTCCTGTAAGAAATCTAATAAGCTATTTAAACCATCCAAAGTATGCTTAACACTAAAGCTTTTCCGATAAGCTTTACCTTTATTTAAAAAGGCTTGAACATGACTCTCCCCTTTTGAAACATCCAGACCAACCACTGGATTCATCTATCAATCTCCTCCTAGAAAAATGAATTAGTCGGTAACCCCTAAGCTCCTTGTAATGCCATAGGTTCGCTTGTTAAACGGGATCTATGTCCCAACCAGCCAAAAACATGTTTATACAAGTAGGGGGCAAACAGTTTTGTTGACGAGATCAAGTCCCACTGGCGCTGCGTTCTACCCCGACTACCGCTATCATAAGCCCTCATGAAAAAAGGTCAACCAGAAAACTGGCTAACCTTATATTACGATATGGCGCGATGATATTAATATCATCGCCTATTTTGATTAGTAAATACTAAGTAGATTAAAAACATTGTTGTTATAAGATGAAGATTCAGGGAAGAAAGGACAACATATCCCTAAATATACTGGCTTTTACTACTTTCAGCTATAATAGATTTAATGGAAAATTAAATAGAGGGCGTGCTTAAATTTGATAAAGATTAATATTTATAAAATATTGCTAATTGGAATTAGTTGTTTTATTTTTCTTACAGGTTGTGGATTTCAGAAAGAAAATACTAACCAATTGAAACCTATGGACTCAATTGCCGAAGAAAACAAAGATTCAAAATCTAATTCAATACAAACTATTATTAAAAAATTGGAAGGTGAAAATAAAGGGGAAGAGAATTTCCTGTTTTACAATGAAGCTGATGAATCGAAGATGGTTACATTAACTTTTTATGAAAATTATAATGAAGAGCCTATTATCAATGCTACTTTATATCAAGATGGCAATCTTGTTTCTAATAATGTTCGTATCATAGATACTTCCATTCATGATGGTGGACTGTTCACGATAGAATTAGAAGAGTACATACCAACCTTTAACCAAGTTAAACTAGAGACCAGTCAAAGAAACATACTTTTAATAAAAACAGGTCAATATAGTTTTGAAAAAGTGAATATAAAAAACACAATAACGGAAAGTGAACGTTGGTACATAGAAAGTTTTAATACAGGTGAAAAAGGCACGTATTTCACATTTAATGGTACTTATGTTCGTGCTAAAGAGGGTTCTAGCGAGTTTGAAATCCTTTTACCTAAATCAAGTGAGAAGTTAGAGATAGTAGAAGACCATACTCAGAAAGAAAATGAAAAAAAACTTGAATTAACCTTAAAATCTGATAGTCAAAGAAAATTTGATCATCAAGCTTCTTATGAAATAATGATAATTCAAAAAAACGAACAGAATCAGCAATATGTTATGAATATAATATCTGTAGATATAGAGCCTAATTAATATTTCTTGGCCCAAGCATAAAATCTATTGTGGTACTAGTTATTCCCTTTCATCATGTGTTAATCTTCCACAATATGGCGCAAATCTGTAATAATGGTTAGCGTCTTTATCATTTTAGGGCCATTTAATTGTATAAGACTTTAATAAAAAACTGTATATTTATAGGCAGCTTTTGCAGGAAAATGACGACTTATAAAGAATATATGTTCTTATGATTATTAAGGAGGTGTAAGGAAATGGATGTCGAGTCTCTTACTATAAATAAGCAAAGTTGGGATGAAGTAGCACATCGTTTTTTTGGTCGAAATCCCCTTCCCGAATATGGGCCACTGGCACCTAGTGAGGAAAAATTAAATTTATTTGGAGATGTTACAAATTTAAAGGTATTAGAAATTGGTTGTGGTAGTGGGCATTCTTTACAATATATGGACCAAAAGAATGCTGGTGAATTATGGGGATTGGATCTGTCAAATAAACAGGTTGATGCAGCAAAAATATTATTAAAAAATTGCAATTCACCAGTAAAGTTATTTGAATCTCCTATGGAGGATAATCCTGGTTTACCGACTAATTATTTTGACGTTGTTTTTTCTATATATGCACTAGGATGGACAACTAATCTAGATAAAACATTAGCAAATGTTAATAAATATCTAAAACAAGGTGGGATATTTATCTTTAGTTGGGAACATCCAATTTATAACCGTGTTAATAATATAAACGGTACCCTAACTTTTAATAAATCCTATCATGAGGAAGGTTCTTATTATCATGAAGCATGGGCTCATCCTGCAATAATGCAACAATATAGAATGAGTACATATATCAATACATTGATCAACAATGGATTTAAAATTGAAAGAGTGGTTGAGGATGTTTGTTTGTCCGATGAAGATATCCAAAGGCACTCAAATAGATGGTATTCTTATGAAAAAGCAAAAGCACTTCCTACAGCTGTTATTATCAAAAGTACAAAGTTGTAGTTTGAGATATTTTATTAGCAGGGAGATTCTTCATATTTCGTCCCTTTTCTTCAACTATAGGGTAGTTTTCTTGAAGACTGTTATTATTCTCTTTTAAGATTATTATGATTCGAGTCTTCAGCAATCTGGCGCTTTTCAGAAATGTTATTGAAAAGCGTCTTTATTTGTGAACTTCTTTCCTCGTCCTTAATTCTATAGTGTAAAATTAGTAGGAGAAAAGTGTGGAATTGGAAAAAGATATAATATTTAAAGTGTACATATCGTAAGGGGATGATGAAAACACATTGATTATCGGAGTTACAGTCTTAGCAGTAATTCAGGTTAAATAGCAATTGTAAATGATGGACACTGACTAATATTTATATATATGGGGGTTAAATAATGAGAGTAGGGAGAAAAATAAAGGAGATTATTGATTTTAATAGGGAAGAATCTCTAAGTGAAGTAAAAGAAAATAGAAAATTTATGATTAGTATTTTTTATCCAGCAGATAGCTTATGGAAGGAAGAAAAAACTCCTGTATATTTAGACTTGTTTGCTCCACAAGATGAGGAAGCAGAAAGAAACTTTAAGAATATTGGGGTAAGGGAAAATCATCTTAGAAATTTAGCTATAAACTGCTATAATGATGCACCTATTTCTGAAGACTCCATCAACTTTCCTGTTATTATATATTCTCCTGGTATGGGAATTGATAGAGATATGTATCTTTTTAATATAAGTAAACTCGTTTTAGAGGGTTATATTGTGGTTACAGTGGGATCAACATATGATACTTTATTTACTGTGTTTCCCAATAAAGAGATAGTATATCAGAGTAAAATTGTTCAAGATTCTCCATCAACTAATTTTACGTTTCTAAAACAACTAATTGACATAAGAATTGATGATATCTCTTTATTGTTAGATTCTTTATCTGTTTGGAACGAAACTGATAGCTTTTTTAGAAGGAGATTTGATTTAAATAGGATTGGAGTTATTGGACACTCATTGGGCGGAGCAACAATATATGAACTGGCTAATAGAGATGCACGAATTAAAGCAGGAATTATACTGGATGGCAGTTTACATTTAATCTCTCATGAAAAGAAAATAGATAAACCCTTCATTTCAATTCGACAAGAAAAATCATCCTATGAGCAGATGAAACAAGTCTGGAGTAATGAGATTGCAGAAGCATATAGTAATGGGCAACAATTATTATACGATGCTTTAATAGGGTATAAATTATTTCTTAAAGTAAAAGACTCAGATCACATGTCATTTACTGATGTACCAGTAATTTTCAACAATAATGATAATCTAGATGAATCAGTAAAAGTAGTTCACGGTACAATAAATGAACTAACTATTGCTTTTTTTGAACAATTTTTAAATGGTAAAGATACTTCTTTTTTTGAATGGGTTAATAGTAAAACGAATAATCCAAATATATACGTAATCGATTGTAAAGGGGAAGTAGTGTGATACAAAGTGGGTTGTAATACAAAAACCCCAATTGTTTTGTGGTTACATTTAATCATTAAATATGCTTTTCTAGAATAAAAGTGCTGTACAATTCGTAGGTTGATCTTCCACAATATGGCGCATATCTGAAATATTGATATGTGCCATTATTCATTTTAGGTCCAGGTTGTTGAAGACCAGAAAATTTATAGGGTATTAAATATCGATATTTCAAAGATTAATAGTTACCTCAATGGACATTGAGGTATATTATATTAAATATTACAAATGAATTAATAAATTTATTTAACAAATTTTCTTTTATAATGTTAACTAGACAATTATACATTTTAAATTCTAAATGAGGTGTAACGTATGGAACAATTATTCAACGTTATTCAAAAGAGAAAAAAGTTATTTTGGTTTATCACATTATTTTATATTCTATTTAATGGATGTTTTATTTTTCCATTTAATAGAGCGGTCATAGATACCAGTGGATCGTTAGATTTCACTTTTTTAACTACAGTTATTGCAGTATATACAGTTATTGCATTTATATTTGGAGGTTTGTTGATAAAAAAAGTAATAACAGTATTTCTCTTATCACTGATTTCTAATGCAATCGGAATGGTTTTTAGATATGTTTTAGAGTTTGGAGAAGTTTCTAATACTGTAAATTTTACAATGAGTAATATACTTATTTCACTATTAGCAATACCATTATTTATTACAATAGTATATTTTATAATTAATAAATATAATCAACCAAAAAAAAGTTTGTAATTTGAATCATCTTATTGGCGCTTGAACGGAGTAAAACTCCATTTCTTTTAATTTTTTTCTTGAAGAATATGGAGTTCGAATATCTAAATTTCCTTAACGTCGTGATTTTCTGATAGCTGGTGCATTTCTTTAATATAGAAGAACTCTATTGTCATCTTCCAGTTGAGTTAATTAAAAATTATTATCAAAGTGCTATCGAAAAGGTGATCAGTTTAGGTTAGTTATTTTAATAGAGATATAACATTTTAAAGTCATTGATCCAGCGTGATCTGTATGGGACTTAGTGTAAAATATAGGGCAGATTTTTGAAGAAGTTTTAAAATGGAGAATACTATCTACTAATAAAAATATTGTGAGGAGTGGTACAAATGCAATATTTTATCGGAATTGTGCCATCAGAAGAAGACATAAAAAAAATAATGAACTTCCAGTTGCAATGGGAAAATAATGACCTTCCAAATGTTGTTGAGCCTCATATCACAGTAAAAGCACAAGGTGGTTTAACATCAGATATGGATTGGCTAAAGGATGTTGAAAAGGTATGCGAAGACACCACGCCATTCAAGCTGAAATTAAGTAAAGTTGACTTCTTTGGAGAGAATGTACTATTTTTAAGTGTTGAATCAAGAGAGTTATACAAGTTACATAAAGAAATTGTTAATGCTGTTTCTCCAGAAAAAGACTTAATTAAAAAATATATGGAAATGGACGACTATTTCCCCCACCCAACATTAGGACAAACTCATTGGGGTTTATCGAAAGAAGAATTAAGAGATATGGCTGAATTAACAGAAGAAAAGCTAAGTCCATATCCTACAATTAACGTAGATTCTTTAAGAGTGTACCAAGAAATTGAACCAAACAAGTATGTGAAATATTTAGATATTCATCTAAATAAAGAGAGGTAAATATTCTAACTTTGTTCAACTACATGGCTCGAGTTGTAGTAGGGGCTATCTCGACCATCTTAAGAGTAATTTCTTTTAAAAATAGTTCAACTAGAAATGGCTGGCCGACCTCATAATAACAAATATGCCGCTTAAACATTATGAAAAAGAGAAAATCATTTTAGTAGACTCCCTTTTTTGTAATAATAATCTTCCACAATACCAGCTAATATAAGTCAATACTTTTTAAGAAATCATACTAGGTTAAAGATGATATAATAAAAATGGACATGACAAATAAGCTTCAACATCTTTATTTGAAGTTTTTGTTAGTTGTGTAATTAATTGTATTGGTTTATGCAGTGTACATTTGCTTATGTTTTAATATGGCATAAATCCAATGCAATAGCTTGTTGGCACAAGCTATGATGGCTACTTTGTGAGGCTTGCCCTCACTTCTTTTTTTGTCATAATACGTTCGGATTTTCATGTTGCGATTATTGGTTAGTCCACACTGAACTGCTGTATAGAGTGTCTGACGAAGCTTAGTAGATCCTCTTTTAGTAATACGGTTGATTGTGGCTGTAAACTGACCAGATTGGTATACCCTTGGATCAATCCCAGCGTAGGCTACTAGTTTTTTCGGATGGCTAAACTGCGCAACATCGCCTATTTCTGAAATAAGTGTTGCTGCTATTTTAGTTCCTATCCCTGGGATGGATGTAAGAATTTCATACTCTTCAAACTGCATCGCTAACGATTCGATCTCCTGTTCTAGTATGTTCAGAAACTCTCTTTGTTGAAGTAGCATTTGAATATACATTTTTAGCGTAACCAAGTTACTTTGATACAGTGTCTTCTTAAATGGGTTCCGTTCTGCTGACTCTTTTAACTTCGAAGCCTTCTCATAAAACCACCCATACGATCTTTTTCCTCCTATATTGTGCATCTTCCTTGCTAATTCTTCCGTTGGTACCTTCAATACTTCATGAGATGTAGGATAGATGAGTAGCGTTTTTAAGGATAAAGGCGCATATAAATTACTAAAAACCCCTTTATATTCAGGGAATACTTGATCTAGTATTGTTTGAAACTGAAGTTTCAGTTGTACATAGTTCCGTGTTAATGAATCATGTTGTCTATTCAGGTTTCTCAGATTCATCGTTTGAACACTTTTTCGTCGATAGGCAACTAAGTCCTCTTTGTAATACATCTCACATAAATGTTTCGCATCAGCTGGGTCTGATTTCACTTTTCGAAGACTACTTTTTTTCGTTTCGTAAGAAACAACGGGATTCACTAAATAGTACGTAATCTTTTTTTCCTCGAGAAACTGTAAAATAGGTTCATGATAGTGCCCTGTAGACTCAAAAACAATGACAGGTTTTAATTCAGCGTGGATTTCCACCTCTTTAAAAAAGATAAAAAAATCACGTAATCCATTGGTATCATGCTTAAATTTGAAGGTCTTTCCGAAGGGTTGCTTTCTTGCCAAGAAAGCTTGAACTTGGCTTTCTCCTTTTGCGACATCCAGGCCAATCACTGGATCCATACTGTATCACATCTCCTTTTAGTAGATTTGTCGGTAGCCCCTGTCTATCTTGTAGTGTCATAGCTTCGCTTATTATACGGGGTCAATGCCCCAACCAGCCTCAAACATGTTTCTACAAGTAGGGAGTGGACAGTATTGTGGACGGGATCAAGTCCCACTGGCGCTAACGTCCTACCCCGACTACCTAAAGAATAGCCTATAAAAAGAAGGCCAACCAGATACAATATCAATCTGGATGACCTTATAATACGATATGGCGCTTTTAAGAAATAATTCCAAAAAGCGTCTTTCTTTATGTATGGCTCTTCTCGTAAAGATTGTTTCTTTAGAAAACACAAAGAATAATTTACTTGGTATTATGAATGTAAGGATTTATTTTAATGAGACTGAGTATAGCTTAGACATAGATACAATCAACCGAGGAGATAAAAATGAAGAAGAACCAAAAGATTATGCTGTATATTTTAAGTGCTGCAATTATGGAACTTTGCATTTTTGAATTTATAAATTCCACTCTTTACAGGGGTGTCTATAATATGGGTATATTAATTCCCTTTCTGACGACTGTGGGTTTATTTCTCATACGTTTATTTGATACGGGGATCGATGAGAAAAAGGATAAAGCCATCTTTAATCATATTATTTATTATTCCTTTATTACTCCTTATCTTTTTCAGACCGACCTACACTTTTGAACAGGCTAAACAATTGGTTTATGTAAGTGGGTATGACGTGTCTGGTATTGTTGTACAGAATGAAGAAAGGTACAGAGATACGGTTCCTATATACACGGAAGATACGCGAATCTTTATTGATTATAGGGATTACCATTTTGAAGTGGATGGAAGGTACTTTTTAGTGAACCCTCGTTCAGGTGTAGTTATTGAGATGGAACAACCTTATTGGCACTAACCTATCAAGCTTATGGTAAAATCAATTTCGATTCCTTTTTAATTAAGAAATAATAACTATTCCAGTAGTATGGTAAATCCAAGAAATACTAGTATATTTGGATTGAAATTTACAATTCCATTAACCTTCACTGGATTAAGGGATATCACGATAGAAAATGAACTAATAATGAAATTAATAACGACAATGATTAATGAGTCTATTAGTTTTTTCCCAACCTGAGAATTGTTATTCCACAATATGGCGCCTTTCTTGAGGAAAGGGGTCTTTTCTTTCTTTTATGTATTAGCAACTCTTTAATTTGAATTTTCAACATAATAGAAAATAGTAGTAAAAAAATATAAAATTATAATAGAAATTAGGGAATTAATGGAGGATAAAATGATACTATTTTTAAGCTTTTTTAAAAAGAATAGAGATAAAAGCACAAAATCAGCTAATTCTTCAGATACGACAAAACAAAAAAGTTTGAAGGCAATTAGAAAGGGAGAGTTAGGTGAGTATAAAATAGAAATTCAGTTAGAACAGCTTCCTAAAGAGTATAAACATCTAAATGATTTATTAGTTGAAAATTCAAAAGCCAAATCAGGTTTCTCTCAAGTTGATCATATCGTAATCACGCCCTATGGAATTTTTGTAATTGAAACAAAAAATTATCAAGGAACTATTTATGGTGGTAAAGATCGAAAAACATGGTCATCAAATGGAAAATTTAATATGATGAACCCTTTTATTCAAAACTATGGTCACATTCAAGCATTGAAAAGTATCATTGACAAGAAGTACCACCACTTATTTATCTCAATGGTATCCTTCACGAAACGATGTACTTTTAAGTTAGATGAGTTAGACCTAAGAAAAATATCTTCAGATAACTTAATAGTCTATGACATTGAGTTATCTGAATTTATAAACCGGAAAATCTCGGTACTTCAAATTGAACATGAAGAACCGTTACTTTCAGAAGCTGACATTACCAATATATTTAACTCCTTTTATAAAGAAAATATTATAGACTCAATGATTAGAGAAAAACACATTTATGCGTTAAAATACAATGATAAAACAGAAAAAAGCGTACAAAACGATCTTGGTCAAGAAAAATGCAGTATGTGCAATAAACCAGTCTCAGATAAGGTGAAATCTTATTGTTTATCCAACAAAAAGTTCAAAGGGAAAATTTACTGTTTTGAGCATCAAAAAGAAGTTAGAATAAGGTAAGTAAATAATAAGTCAAGGATCGATTAGACTCCTGATATTCCACTAAAGTGGTCTTTCTAATTCACAAAAATCTTAATAGAAGTAACAATGATCTTCCGCAATATGGCGGAAGAGTGTAGTTAAGGCTATCCTGACTACCTTAAGAATAATATAAATTAAAAATGGGTCAATCAGGTAACTGGTTGACCTCTTAATATGAACTGGTGCTAAATTGAAAAATTATAAGCACTATTTTCCATCTTGGGATTAGGAAGATTACTGGAAATTACTAAAAAGTATTTATGTATGTTAAGATTAATATAGATATATAACATACCTTAATTAAAGGTGATTATTATCCTACCGTTCTTTTTGATCCTTTTCTTTCATATCTTCACTTTCTACTTCTAAACTTATTCCTTTTATAAATAAAGTGTAGCAATACTAAAAATTCTGTCTGCGAATTTCTTCTTGGCTGATAAATGCATCTTATGTTATATAAAGGAATTGTGGGGTTTAATGACAATAAATCTAAATGTCATATTGAGCTTTCCCACATGATAAATGTCTTTTTTAAATTAAATCCCCGTACATTCACTTGATATAAAACCTACTTACTAATAACGATCTAAATCTGTGTTTTTTATGACTTTGAGTAATAACGAAGTAGTAATTATAAATTACGATCAAGTATGAACAGGGAGATGTAAATAATGCGAAAGTATCGACTGTTTAGAGTTTACGTATGGTACAAAGATAAAGATGGCTGGATGGCTGAAGGAAAATGGGATGACAATAAAATGGGGTCATTACGTATGACAGGGACTATCAAATATTCTGGGAGTGGTACTAGTCTACCGAAAGCAATTGACGAAGTTCTAGCCGTTGCTAGACAAATGGGTATTGAGGAACGGAAAGACATGTGGTTAAGCTATCACGAAATATACGAAGGGAATTACCGATCTATATTTTTTCCTTCTGCAGGATATAAAAATGTCATCAGGAAAGAAGCTTATAAGCGTGGGTGGACATCATATAACGATTGAAAAAGAAAGAAAGTATCTGTGTTAGGAATGTTTATTAAACGTAAATTGTTTTTAATGATGATCAATATAAAAATTTTATACAACAAAACCAGCTAATAGTTTGTCAACATTTTTCAATAAAAAACTTTAGTTATCCCTGCTATACTAAAAGTATCCATGACAAATAACCTTCCGAATATGTAGTTTGGAAGGTTTTTCATTTGATAGTTAGATATAGTAACTAGGTTATATCTTGGAAGGTTGTTTTGCTTTTTAATAAGGCATAAATCCAATGTAAAAGCTTATTCACACATGCGATAATCGCAACCCTAAATGGTTTACCTTCATCACGTTTTTTATCATAGAACTCTCGTAGTTTCTTGTTTCGTGCAATGATCTCATCAGTTGTCTTTTGCTTTCTGGAATCACGAATTCCGCACCTTACAGCCATATAAAGAGATCGTCTTAATCGGCTAGATCCTCGTTTAGTAATTTTGTTTTGAGTAGCTGTAAATCGACCAGAAGAGTAAACACTAGGATCTATTCCTGCAAATGCAACTAACTTTTTAGGGTGATTAAACCTTTCTATTTCTCCAATTTCTGAGATGATTGTTGCTGCAATTTTTTCTCCGATACCAGGGATAGATTGGATTATCTCATACTCTTCCATCTCTTCAGCGAGGGCATCTATTTCAGCTGCTAACTTTGATAGATGCTCTTCGTATTGAAGAACGATATTGATTAATATCTTAAGATTAAAAATGTGACTGTCATACATATTATGTTGAAATGGATTTCTTTCAGCTGCCTCAATAAGTTTCACTGCTTTCTCTTCAGCCCACTTACTTGATCGACTCTTACACAGAGACGAAATGATGCCGACTAGCTCTGAATTAGATACTTTTAATACAGACTCTGATGTAGGGAATGTATTAAGGACATTTAAAGAGATTCTGGAATATAGATCTCCAAAAACACCTCGATATTCAGGAAATAGTTGATCTAATAGAGTTTGTAATTGTAATTTTGTTTGAGATGAGACACTTACAATTGCTTCTTGTTGTCGGGTTAGGTTTCTCAGATTTAATAACTGAAGTCCTCTTTTTCTATGAGGTTCTAACTCTTCCTTGTAGAAAAGCTGGCAAAGTTGATACGCATCTACAGGGTCTGTCTTTACCTTTCTTAGATTTGTACTACGTGAGCGATGAGACACAAGTGGATTCACCATAATATACACATAGTCTTGTTCATCTAAAAACTGGACAATAGGTGAATGATAAGAGCCAGTTGACTCGAAGATAACCGAAGGTTTCAGTCCACCTGATACTTTTGTAACCTCCTGTAAGAAATCTAATAAGCTATTTAAACCATCCAAAGTATGCTTAACACTAAAGCTTTTGCGATAAGCTTTACCTTTGTTTAAAAAGGCTTGAACATGACTCTCTCCTTTTGAAACATCCAGACCCACCACTGGATTCATCTATCAATCTCCTCCTAGAAAAATGAATTAGTCGGTAACCCCTAAGCTCCTTGTAATGCCATAGGTTCGCTTGTTAAACGGGATCTATGTCCCAACCAGCCAAAAACATGTTTATACAAGTAGGGGGTGAACAGTTTTGTTGACGGGATCAAGTCCCACTGGCGCTGCGTTCTACCCCGACTACCGCAATCATAAGACCTCATGAAAAAAGGTCAACCAGAAAAAACTGGCTAACCTAATATTACGATATGGCGCATTTCTGTAATAGAAACGCGTCTGTTCTTTTGGATTATTTTATATTGTTGAGAACCTCAAATAATTCCAGAACGTTTAGGCAATACCATGCTCCATGTAACACAAATATACAATTTTTTGCATGTGGGAAATACTAAAAAACAGTATGGTACTATAAAAAGAAGGAAGAAGCGTTACCCCATTATAAAATTATCTTGTGTTAGGAGATTCTTTTTATGAAAAAAAACAAGATGCAATCAAATAACAATTTAATAATGGGAATCTATGATACATTTGTAGAAAGCTTCTATAATTTTAATTTTAAGTACTCTTATCGCCACCAGTTCGTTGAATTAACTTCGTCAACATCCTTACCTGTTACTTATTCTGATAACAATAATAATGAGTTTTTAATTGATTTTTTGGGTTTCCAAAATGAATTTCCAATATACCTTACTTTCATTCCAACTCCTTTTGAATCATATGAGTATGAAAGAGAATTAAAACCCTTGGGTTTAAGTTACACAAAATTCAATGAATCAGGTAACAATGAAAATAGTTATTTTTTGGTTCAGTTAAGGAATTCTTCTGATTTATTCAAAGTAAAAGATTTGATTTACAGCTTAACGGAATGCAATCAATTTGTGGGATTCTCTTTTGATAAATCATTTAATATAACACTAAAAAATGGCTTTCCATGTCTAAAGATGCCACAGTACTCACCATTCATCACGTTCTCTCATGATGCACAAGGTATACTTATATTGAGCATTGAGAATCAATGGCTAGAACCAGAATATCTCATAAAGAAATTACCAAATAAGTCATTGATATCAGAAATTATAGTTTGGCATTATGATGGAAATTGTTATATAGAAATTTAGAAGTGCTGGTCCAAGTAAACTCACTTTTATGGCTGATAATCGATTATCCTGAGCTGTTGTATGATTTTATATCTGCCTTTATTATAATCGCGATACCTTAAATTACTGCAATCTATCACAGATAGGATCTTCAGCAATATGGCGCAAGAATGTAGTTAAGGTTTTAATGACTACTTTTAGGTTTATATCAATTAAAAATGGGTCAACCAGGTAACTGGTTATCCTAATAATACGATATGGCGCTAATCTTTAACAGGGAATAATACGCACCTTTATTTTAGTTCCATTTGATTGGAAATCAGTCTTGAATTGTTTTGGGTGGGGGACGTATTAATTGGTCATTTGAACAAGATATTTGGGTCCAATCTTTTAATCGGTGGATATTTAACGTACGAAAATTATCATATAAAAAATGAAATTAACGCTTCCTATAGACACAACTTTCAAATTAACAACATTAAGGAGAAAATAAAAGTTTGCGTTATGATCTTGTCGATAATATGACCACTACTCCAGTTGATCAGTCTCCTGGAAAGTATGAATTACCATTACTAGATGGGGAGAAAATATACACTTATCTTTATTACGGGAAAAGGTTGGGTTAACCCGACCTTTTTTGTATTTCCTGACAAAAAAATGATAAATATTACCTTGATATCGCCTTCTCCCAATGAATTATGCTTACTATTAAGGGGGGAATGAATGTTGAGGAATATAAGAACTCATGTGTCTAATCCGAAATCTGATCTAAAGAATATTTTTTTACTTTCGTTTGGAAGCATTGTGTAATTATTTGGATCATTTGTTTATTCATTTGGTATCAGTTTGTATGTTTTGACAGTGACCGGTTCGGGGCTTTCGTTTGCAACAAACTTAATATTATCTATCATACCGACCATTATTTTAGGACCAGTAGCTGAAGTTATCACAGACCGTCTGAACCGTAAAATCAAACTAGTCTTTAGTAATGTACTAAGTGGAGCAGTGCTTCTTGTTATATATGTAATTAGTCTCCATGAATTCCATTTATATTAGGTTTATGCAATTATATTTATCTTAAATGTTTTCAGTACCTTTGCTAGTGTGAGCATAGAATCATCTAAATCAAATATAGTTCATGAAAAAAACTTAATGAAGATCCACGCGATCACAAGAATGATTTCTTCAATTTCTTTTACTTTAGGTCCAATTATAGGAGGAATGGTATTTGCATTTGTTAATATAAAAACCTTTATATTAACAAATGCTATCTGCTTTATCATTTCAAGTATAAGTGAATGCTTTATTAATTTCCGAATCAACGAAAAAGACGTGTTAACTTGTTTATAACTTTATCATCAACGGTTCCAGTATATTTTATATTACAAATGTTTTAAAGTTTCATCCAACAGCTTTCGGAATTATTGAAGCAGCATTTCCAATTGGTATGCTCATTGGATCTATTTTCATTGGGAAATTTATCTCAAAGTTAAATTATCATAGATTATTAATACTTATGACTATGATCATTTCCAGTTTAACAATAGTCATTAGTGGACCATTACTCTTTAACCAAACTTATTACCCTATTTTATAAACGATATTTTATTGTCTATTAAATATAGACTTTGGTATTTCTTCTTTATTTGTTGATATCCCTAACATGACGTTTATTCAACAAATAGTTCCTGATCAGCTAAGAGGGAGAGTTATAAGTAATGCCTTAACTATAGTTAAGTCCCTTGTACCTATCGCTATGGTACTATCAGGATCACTACGAAACATAATCTCATCTTATTGGCTATCCATTAGTCGGAGGGTCAACACTGTTAAGCATTGTTTATATATGTATTTCACGAAAGAAATCTGATCAATACCGCTAAAAAATACAACTCAAAAAGCTGAAATCATAATTCTCATGCTAGATATATAAGTTTAGATTTTTAAATTTTAGTGATTAAGTAGGCTGAATAAAATTATAAGGAGAAACTATATTATGCATAATACAGACATACTAAATAGCATGCTTCATTGGTTTTTTTATGAATATATGAGAGGTCGGAGAAAAAAGGTTAATAGAGAAGAGACAAAACGTTAGAAACAGAAAATGGAATACTGAAATTTTCTTTGCTATATTTCTTAGGAACATTTAACGGAATTGAGGGAGTAGCTTTTTGGTAATAAAAGAAGTGTCTTTATTTATGGGATGGGAGATTTAAAGGAATAGTGCTTCCGAAAATAATGGATGCTTGTGATATTATTGTTTGGATTTTAAAAGATAAACGGTACAGAAATGGAGAGGAATTAAGAATGGATAAACTACTAGAAGCAATAGATAAATTTAAATTGAATGTGTTAGCAGTCGAGAATGTTCCTCAGTCTTTTAGTTCGACTGTTTATAAAATCAAACTTTTGGATCACCGAACAGTATTTATTAAAATTCCTTATTCCAAACTAAAACTTGAACGTGAGTATAGTGTACTTAAGCGAATAGAAAATGATTTACCTGTTCCACAAGTGTTAGATTATTGGGAAGGTAATGAGGATATCACTGGTGCATTATTGTTGTCAGCAATTAACGGTGTGCCAATTACAGAGAAGGTTGATTCAGTATTAGCGTTTGATATTGGAGTGCATCATGCTAAGCTGCATGCAATTGCTCCTAATGAGCATGATTTCAATAGTTCTGTTTCAAATGAGTATGATCATTGGCCTGAGTTTATTAAGCAACAATTTAATTCCTTTGCAATAGATGTTAAGGAAGTAGTTGATCCGAGTTTATACGAACTGTCTTTGCAATATTTTGATAAGCAAATTAAATTACTCCCACCTTCTGACGGACCTTGTTTTATACATTTGGATTTTAGACCAGGTAATATTTTAGTTCGGGGAAATAAAGTGGTCGGCATTATTGATTTTGAAAGTGTTCGAATCGGATCAACTGATATGGATTTCACAAAAATTAACAGGGATATTTTTCTCAAATATCCTGGGACATTGCAAGCGTATCAGCAAGGCTATGAATCTATTCGAGCACTTGTTGATTTTCAAGAAGTGTTCCCTTTTTATCACTTTACCGACGCTTTTATTTCAATTGGTTGGTGTAAAAGAAGAGGTATCGAAAAACATCAAGCTTTTCTTCAGGAGAATTTAGCATATTTAAAAGGTATTTTATATGTCAAATAACAAGAGGGTACAATAATTTTGTTCACTTATTTAACAATATGGCGCAAGAATGTAGCTAAGGATGTCCAGACTACCTTAAGAATAATATCAATTAAAAATGGATCAACTAGGTAACTGGTTGAAGTCTCATAATACGATATGGCGCTAATCTGTAATAATGGTTAGCGTCTTTATCATTTTAGGGCCATTTAATTGTATAAGACATTAATAAAAAACTGTATATTTATAGGTAGCTTTTGCAGGAAAATGACGACTTATTAAGAATATATGTTCCTATGATTATTAAGGAGGTTTAAGGAAATGGATGTCGAGTCTCTTACTATAAATAAGCAAAGTTGGGATGAAGTAGCACATCGTTTTTTTGGTCGAAATCCCCTTCCCGAATATGGGCCACTGGCACCTAATGAGGAAGAATTAAATTTATTTGGAGATGTTACAAATTTAAAGGTATTAGAAATTGGTTGTGGTAGTGGGCATTCTTTACAATATATGGACCAAAAGAATGCTGGTGAATTATGGGGATTGGATCTGTCAAATAAACAGGTTGATGCAGCAAAAATATTATTAAGAAATTGCAATTCACCAGTAAAGTTATTTGAATCTCCTATGGAGGATAATCCTGGTATACCGACTAATTATTTTGACGTTGTTTTTTCTATATACGCACTAGGATGGACCACTAATCTAGATAAAACATTAGCAAATGTTAATAAATATCTAAAGCAAGGTGGGATATTTATCTTTAGTTGGGAACATCCAATTTATAACCGTGTTAATAATATAAACGGTACCCTAACTTTTAATAAATCCTATCATGAGGAAGGTTCTTATTATCATGAAGCCTGGGCTCATCCTGCAATCATGCAACAATATAGAATGAGTACATATATCAATACATTAATCAACAATGAATTTAAAATTGAAAGAGTGGTTGAGGATGTTTGTTTGTCCGATGAAGATATCCAAAGGCACTCAAATAGATGGTATTCTTATGAAAAAGCTAAAGCCCTTCCTACAGCTGTTATTATCAAAAGTACAAAGTTGTAGTTTGAGATATTAACTTCCGATTTTTAACTAAAAAGGTACGTTAATTCATTAAGAATTAACGCTTATTTTGTTTATGTTGGTTAATTGGGAATAAACTAAGGGAGTGATTAGAGTGATGGATTTATATTCACATAAACCTGAATCATACGAATGCCCATTTTGTCGAGTTGTATCAAGTAATGAAAAACCAAATAAGGGAACAAAACAAAGAGACATTATTTATCAGAATAAACACGTTACGGCGTTTATCGCGAGCAAATGGTGGCCTAATAACAAAGGACACATTCTCGTTGTTCCTAATGATCACTTCGAGAACATATATGAGCTTCCAGCAGAAATGGCTGCTGAAATTCATCGTGCTGCTCAATTGACAGCGTTGGCTATGAAAAGTACATATGGATGTGATGGAGTTTCTACTCGGCAACATAATGAGCCTGCAGGAAATCAAGATGTATGGCATTATCATCTTCATGTTTATCCGAGGTATGAAAATGATAACCTCTACCTAACAAAAGGTTATTACACTGAACCAGATGAACGTCCTTTCTATGCAGAAAAGTTACGATTGTGGATTCAGGAAAACGTTTAATGTCGTTATTAAATAAAACAGTTTTCTCTAATACTATCTTAAGCAAAAGGATGCTTTTTTTGAAGACTGTTATTATTCTCTTTTAAGATTATTATTTTAGAGTCTTCAGCTATATGACGCTTTTCTGTCAAACGAAAAGCGTTTTCTTTATGGAAAAGGATTGTGAGAATATTAAATTTTTGAAATAATATAAAGAAATACATATAAATATTGTAACTTTTTTGGAGGATACCAAATGAAAGAATGGTGCGGTTCGGCTGCGATATGTGTAAATACCAATTCGGAAATACTAATGGTAAAAAGTAAAGACTCTGATGCATGGGCAATCCCTTCAGGAGGAGTAGAAGATGGAGAATCCTCAAAGGATTGCTGTATTTAGGGAAGTAAAAGAGGAAACAGGATATGATGTGAATATTTTGGATTTTATCCTAACAAAAAAAACCGTTATTAATGGTATAGATGTCACAACTGATTATTATGAAGTAAACGTAATTGGTGGAAAAATGACAGTCAATGATCCAGACCAAACAATTATAGAAGTTGGATGGAAGTCATTTGAAGAATTACAGACACTCCAACATATGTACCCTGAAGATATAGAGTATATTAAAAATATCTTAGAAAAAGATAAAGTGACTACCTAAACGTATAAGCTTAATGTATGTAGAATTTACACCCATTCGACGAAATTACTGTACAAACTGAAGTAGCTTTCCATAAAGAACAAGAAATTCTAGTTGAAGGTCTTGGTACAGGAAGGAATTAGATCCTCATTAAGTAATGACACACATATATTATTCTTCCACAATATGGAGGTTTTCAGAAATGATACCAAAAACGTCTTCAATCAATCCAGTTTTGTATTATGAACATTAAAAGCACAGAACTAAGGAGAATGTAATAATGCTAAAATGTGAGGTAAAGCACTCTTTACTTACCAATAATTCTATTCAATTTCTATTAAATTCTTATGATATTGATACTATTTACAGATGTGATTTCTTAACAAAGGGGTTAAATGATACATACCTGGTAAATACAGATCGTAAAAAGTATATATTTCGTGTATATCGCAAAGGATGGAGAGATAAATCTGATATATTATATGAGCTGGATGCGATCAACCATTTATCACAATCGGGATTTCAAGTATCAACCCCTATTAAAAGAAAGGATGATCAGTGGTTAACTGAGATTCATGCTCCGTTAAAGCTATCTGGACTACGTTAATGATAATTAAATATTAAGGAAACACAAGTGATATTGTCGTTACTAAGAGCTGAATATGGTCCTTTTTGATTTCAAATGATAATTGTGAGAAAGTGATAGCTAGACCTTAAGCATTAACGAATCGACAGAAATAAAATGACTTACAATAAAAGATTGATTTAAACGCAACGCTGTTTTCACAAAGGATTGTTGTTTTTAATGAAACTCTAATAGAATTGGTATAATTTAAATAGAGATAGAAGGATTGATGAACGGATTATGGATAAGAATGAATTTTTTGTTTATCACATTGTTACTAGAACCAAAATGAACCTTGGGCAGATAATTAATTTTGATAACAACCAAAATAATACATTATACCGTTTCTTTTTTGAGAGGGAACAATTAAATTCTAAAGGCGAAGACTTTATACAGATCGTGTATAGTAAGTATTCAAATGAAGGTTTGAACTTAGATAAAGAAAATGCAGATGTAGCTATTAGGTATATTGACCAAACAATCAGAGCTATTAGAGAAGTAATAGTTGAAATGGTCAGGCTGCAAGAGTATCCTCATTACCCTTCAAGATTGTCTTGCCTTTATGCTGCTAAAAGCTATGAAGACGTTCTGAAATGGAAAGAAATATTTGACTCATACAACAGAAAGGTTTTACAAATAGTTAAACTTCGAGTAATAGGGAATTCTTTTGAAGGTGACGCAAACCTTCTGCCAAAAGAAGATGGAGCTACGTTCTCTAAAAAAATTGAACAAGCCAGAGAATATTGGAATGGTAATGCTATTAATGAACTTCCAGAGGTTTTGATTAATGGTAAGATTGAAGTGGTAGAAATTATTGATGATGCTATTGACAATAGTCTGCATTAATAATGTCATTAGTAAACACAATGAATAATGAGTGTAGAAGTTTATTAGACTAATGGCTTTTCTGAATCTGTTATTCCACGATATGGCGCATATCTGAAATATAGATATGTGCCATTATTCATTTTAGGGCCATATTGTTGAATAAAATAACATGTATTTTTGATTTAGCTATTTTATCAATTCATAGCTGTAGACATTTTAGTAGACACAATACCCATTGAGTCGATTAAGCCCTATTAAGGGCTTTTTATATTGAAATTTGAGAGGTGAACTTATGACAGTTGAATTAGGATTTTTACTTACAGCTTTTGCAGCGGTTATTGGTTATTTAGGTTATTCATTAAATAAAAACAAAACAATTAAAAGTGATAGCCAAGAAAGTGCAAAAATTAAAGCAGAATTAGGCTATATTCGAAAAGGAGTTGATGATATACGTATTGACTTTAAAGCGAATGAAAAGCAAATGGCTGTTTATGGTGAACGTATTACTAGGGTTGAAGAATCGAGTAAACAAGCGCACAAACGATTAGATAATATTGAAAAGGGAGAGATGTAAAATGGAATCATTATTAACAATTGAATTTACGGCATATGTAGCATTGGCGGTTATTCTTTATGCAATTCGTGAGGCTACAGGATTATCCAACAAATTCATACCAGGAGTTGCAGTCATTTTAGGCGTTGCTTTCGCAGTTTTTGAAAGCGGCGTTTTTTCCTTCGATGTCCTTATCACAGGGCTACAATATGCATTATTTGGTGTTGGTTCGGTAGCAACAATTAAATACGCCCATAGAAAAAGGAACTGAAAAGAATGGCTAATTATGAGTTTCAAAAGCTCTCTAAGTTAGTGGATAAACGGTATAGGTTAAAAAAACACTCGTGGAAAGTGTATAAGGATTATGGCATAGCATCAAAACGATATATAGCAATGCATCATTCTCTAACAAAAGAGGGTAGTGCTGAAGCATTTGCAAACTATCATGTATCAACACATAACTGGCCAGGTATTGGTTATCATTTTGTCATACTGAAAGATGGAACTATCATTTGGTGTCACAATCCAGGAGCGATGTCTTACCACGTAGGAGATTCCAATAAACATGCAATTGGTATTTGTCTTGTAGGTGACTTCCGATATGAGAAACCCACTCAAGAACAGGAACAATCGTTACGGGAACTACATGCTGCATTAATTAAAGACATGTCAAATTATAAACAGACAAAAGGACACAATGAGTTTCCAGGTTACTCTTGGAAAGTGTGTCCTGTTTTTGATTATAAGAAGATACTTGAATACAAGGAGGGAAATCGAATGCTGAAACTTCAAGATTGGCAGTTTAAAGATTTAGCAAAAACTTATGAAAATGCTTATAATAACGGAATTCTTACTAGCCAAAAATGGATAGATAAAGCGGAGAGAAAAGAACTAACAGTCGATGAAGCTGTCTTTTTAAATGCTGTTTTTGTTGGCCGTCCTTTGAAAAATGCATACAAAAAATAACAATTGCATAATATAAAATACACCACGAATGACTTCCACGAAAAAACAGCCCTACATCACATCCTGTGGGGCTGTTAGCATATTTATACATTCATAAAGTCTTCAATTTTAATTCTATGTATTTCCTCAAACTTATCAATTAACAAATTTTCCTCTGTCCACACAATTGGTGGTAAAAAATCATAATTTATAATCGGATGGGAATTTCCAACTTCATTGCCTCTATTCTTATGAGTAGGGGATTTTTTATTTTGCGTTTATCATTTAAAGTACATTAATGAAAAGATAATTTCGTCTGAGGGCGTTATAGCAACACTAAGAGTATGTAAACCCTCCCCGATTGTTCATGAAAGGAGGAGACATCGGAGAGGGGCGAGTGAAAGTGATGGTGTACTTTATTTTATGCAAGTATTTTAGTTAAGCTTGTATTAATCGATAGGTCAAATAAATCATTTTTATGCAACTCATTGGACATTGTGTCCACTATGTTTAAAATACATAAGCGATTTTTCCGTTAGGAGTGAAGGCCACAACCTCAGGACTGCCTCCAACAGCTATTGAGGCTATCACGCTATGTGTTTTCACATCAATGACAGAAACCGTTCCACTACCACTATTTGGGACATAAGCAAGTTTACCATCAGGTGTGAATATGACAGTTTCTGGATCGATTCCAGCTGTTATCGTAGCAATCACACTATGTGTTTTCACATCAATGACTGAAACCGTTGTTATATTATTATTCGTCACATAAGCAAGTTTACCATCAGGTGTGAATGTTACAATTTTTGGATCGATTCCAACTGTTATCGTGGTAATCACACTATGTGTTTTTACATCAATGACAGAAACAGTGTTATCTACACCACTATTCGTCACATAAGCAAGTTTACCGTCAGGTGCGAAGGCGACAAATACTGGATCGATTTCAACTGTTATCGTGGTAATCACACTATGTGTTTTCACATCAATGACAGAGACATTTTCATTGTTTAAATTCGTCACATAAGCGAGTTTACCGTCAGGTGTAATAGTGACATTGCTTGAACGGAACCCAACTACTACCGTGTCAATAACACTATGTGTTTTCACATCAATCACACTTAATTCATCATCATTAAAGTTGGTGACATAAGCGATTTTTCCGTTAGGAGTGAAGGCCACAACCTCAGGACCGCCTCCAACAGCTATTGAGGCTATCACGCTATGTGTTTTCACATCAATGACAGAAACCGTAACACTATTACTATTCGTCACATAAGCGAATTTACCGTCAGGGGTAAATCTTACAGTTTCTGGATCGGATCCAACTGTTATCGTGGTAATCAAACTATGTGTTTTCACATCAATAACAGAAATGTTTTCTAAAGGGCCGGTATTCGTGATATATGCTAGTTTGCCATCAGGTGTAAAGACGTCAGTCTGGCTTAAATCAACGTCTCCTACAGGAATACTCGCAATCACACTATGAGTCTTCACATCAATCACTGTCGTTGTAAAAGTAAACACCTCTTTTCAATACTTGTTATAGTAAAGATATAGAAAAATGAATTGTTTATTCGCAAATTACGAAACTCAATGAATATTATGTAACCTCCCGAAATTTTCGAGAGGTGATAAATGACCTTATACAAGGATTCTACTGGTTAGATTATATTGTATGCATTATAACTTTATTTATTTTGAGCCTTTGTCCAGAAAAAGACAAAATGTATATTTAACTACCGTAACTACTAACCACACTAGGAAATGTGTCTTTAAATTTTCATATATGTAAAAAAACTATGCTTCTATATAAAAGCATAGTTTTTTAAAATCACATATACATATCCAAGCTATTCTCTAATTAATGAATATAATGAACTATAAAGGTTAAAGGAGGTGTATTTATGGCCAAAGGAAAAATACGAACTACTGGTGTTTTGTACCGAGAAGTAGGTACCGTTGAAGGACACACAGAAATCCTAAATCGTGGCGAAGAGGAATGTACAATAAAAGCTACAGCATTTGATTGGGATGATGAAAATGATCCAATGTTGATTAAAGAAGACATAATAGTTATTCCTCCAGGAACTCGTAGAACATTTGATTTTGATATGACTCGACACGCTGAGCTTTTGATTGAAACCGAGAATAAATGTAAATGTATGGGTCTTATTGCAAATCTGTATTTTCGTGACAGGGATAATTGTACGGTAGGAACTCCTGTGTATAACAATGATTTTATCGAAGTACTATGTGATTGTTACTAATTAGAAGATATTATTTGTAGTAGTATTTAATATCTGTAAACTCTCCCTGTTTCTTTTTTTATGAAAGGAGGAGACAAGGAGAGTGAGTGATAATAAAGAAGGGTGTACTTAATTTTATTCATGTATTTTAGTAAAGCATGTATGAAAGGGTAGGTCAAATAAATCATTTTTAAATGTTTATTTGCTTTTTTAACGAGTATTGTTAGTTTCATGTTTTCAGAGATGAGATGGTTTCTTTTATTAATTTACATAATAGTATCTAATATTAGTATATCGTAGCTTAGCTTCAATTGTGCTTTTGGTATGTGAAAAGGTATTAACAATTACAATTACAGCCTCACATTTAAAATGTAACCAATATAAATTTAGGGCTCAGTTAGGTGTGATGGAAATTACATTTGGATCTATTCCAACAGGAACCATAGCAATCACGCTATGAGTTTTCACATCTATGACCGATACTAAGTTTTCATTTCTATTTGCGACATAAGCAAGCTTTCCGTCTGGTGTGAAGATAGACTGAAAAAAACTAGTTTCTCCAACTGGCAACGTGGCAATCACATGGTGTGTTTTCACATCAATTACGGTCATTGTCAAAAAACCACCTCTTTTTCATCAAATTTACCTTATATCAGAATATGGGAAGATTCGCTTGGAGGATACTTTTTAGGAAACAAAAGTGATAAGGAGTCGATTAGTTCCAGTTCTTCAATAATGAAAAATTGGAACATATTAAAACATCTACTTTGCGGTATATCGTAGCTTAGCTCCCTTTGCCCCTTATTAACATAGACCTCAGAACATTTTGTCAAGTTATTTATGAAAATCCAACCTTCTATAGAAAATATCTCATATATATAAAGTAAAACAATTATAGAAGGTGAAAATAATAATGAAAGAAAAAGATTGTAAATGTAGAGTTGTTCCACCACCACCTCAAGGGCCACAGGGGCCACGAGGGAAACCTGGACCACAAGGTCCACCAGGGCCAATAGGACCACCTGGGACCCCTAAGATTGTTAGTTTTCGAGCTGAAAAAAACTCTCAGCAGGAAATTGATGGTGGTCCATTTGTAATAATTTTTCAAAATGTAATTTATGATTGTGTACCACCACCTGGTAATTATATCCCAGATTCATCAACATTTATTGCACCATGTGATGGTATTTATCATTTCACTAGTAGTGCTGTTGTGCAAGGGGATCAAGGAACGAATATTCGGATTAGCATAACACTGGGGGGAGATTTAATAAGGATTGCATGCGACTCACTTACATTTTTCACAGATGAGGAAGTGGGTTGTGTAAACGTAGGTACTTCAATAGACTTACTTACAGGTGATCGAGTAATGGTTGTAATTGAAACAACGGGAAATGTTGTAATTATACAGAATGATGCATCTACTGGTAATAGACAAACTTGCTTCACTGGAGAGATTGTCAATGATATGTGCCCATAATTGATATACAAAGAAGCTGACGTTTCATGCCAGCATTTTTGTATATCAATGTAAACTCTCCCTGTCTGTTCTTGGAAACTAGGAGAGAGAATGATAATTATGCTTTACTAATCTCCTAAGTCAGATTTATTATTTTATTACACTTAATAGAAATTGAGGTTACTAAAGCTAAAACATCATGTATGTAATGACCTATTTTACGTCCAATCACAGAGAAGAAACAAGAATATGATATTGTATTAAACTGTGATCGCGGAGGTAATAAGATGAGTCAATATAAGAAGGTAAGTACGTGTTGTAAAACATCAATATCAAAGGAAAATAGATGTGATTGCCCTTGTCAATTAATTGTAGATAATATAAGTATGCCTTATGGCCCATTGCCTACAGGAACAACAGCAGAAATATACAACGGCAGGCCACTGGGGCTACACGGTGATGTCAATTTATCTGATCCAACTAATGGTGTTAACGATAGAGTAGTTGTAAATTTTACTACCAATGGCATTGTTAAGCCTATAAATCTAGATGCTACTAATTATAACAAACTATTTTCATTTGAAAACGTCACAAAAATTGAAGTAACCTGCATAGAACAAACTGAGGCCGACACGTGTAGAGGGGTAGTTGAAGTTGATGGAATGACGGTACCATGTAAACTTCATTAAATAATAAACATAATGATTAGTGAGTCGATTAGTTCCAGTTGTTCAGCATTGAAAAACTGGAACTATTTTTATTGCTGGACAACTGTAATCTACTAGTCATCTTTCTTCCTTATAACAACTCTAATTATGTCAAAAAGGCTTGCTGCCCCTATAACAAGAGATGCTAAACAGGTTAGTAAGTAGGGGAATACTGAAACTTTTACTGGTATTTATTCGTTAATTATTATAAGGGAGGAACAATGATGAGAATAAATACATTGTTATTTGTAATTATAATATTTTCTTCGTTTTGGATAATTGGTTCTTCAAACGAAATGTTTAAAGAAACGGAAAGAAAGGGCGAGGAATTCCCCCCATCTATGTCAGGGATGTTTTATATAAATGAAATGGAATATGAAATGTTAGTAGGAAATTATAAATGGGAAAGAAAGCAAGGTTTAAATTCTCAGGTTGTACAAACTGATGCTATTTCTCCGTACCAAATTGCTGATAATATTGAAGCTGTTAGAGTCGAACCGAACGATAACATTAATATTCAGATTGAAGGCAATCCCAAAATAACTGTTTACTTATGGAATGAAAATGGAAGAGAAAAGGAAGTTATGCTAAATGATAAGCAGGTATTGATACCAAATAGTAAGGGTCATAATATATATGAAGTATTAGCTAAATGGCCTGATGGTGAATTATCATACACATTTGTAATAGAAGTTAGTTGAACTACCCACACTTATCAGACCTTACGGTCATGATTGAAAGAGGCTGGGACAAAACCCAATTAAAATGAAGAAACCGCACGAAATCAAATTTATAAACCTTGATTTCATGCGGTAATATTTTTGAGTATTGTATAAAAATCAGTTAGATTTGAACTTATGTCCCAGCCTCTTGTTGTAATTAAATCAATTGTACTTTTTCTTCATATGAAGCTCTTATTCTTTCATAAGGTGCTTGACTTCTAAACCCTAATGGGACAAATAAAGCAACCTCATATTCTTCAGGTGAACGGTTAATAATTTTTAATACTTCATCATTTACAAACCCTTCCATTGGACATGAATCGATCTCAAGTGAAGCAGCAGCTAGCATAATAAAAGATGATGCAAGGTACCCTTGTGATTTTGACCATGTTGTAAACGCTTCTTTATTTGGGAAAGATCTTAAGAAATTTAATGCGATAGGTACCCCATTTTCAGGAATTCTTGATTTAATCAGATTCTGTACTTCTTCTGATTCTGGGTCCAATAATTTATGCTTTTTCGTAAGAATAATGACAACAGCACTTGCCTCTTCTACTTGAGCCTGATCAAAAGCTGCACCTCTTAGTTTTGTTTTTGTGGCTTGATCTTGAACGACGACATATTCAGAATGCTCCAGGTTTAGAGATGATGGAGCTTTAATTGCACTTTCCAGAATAAATTTTATATCCTTTTGATCAATTTCTTTTCCTTTTATAAAATGACGAGCTGCATGTCTAAAATTAACAGCCTCAGCAAAATTTAACACAATAATTTCCTCCTCTTTGTTTGTATAATGGATCATAAAAATGATTGTTTACAATTTAAATAGTATTACGCGGCAATTTATAAGTAAATAAGTCAAATTTTTTTGACCTTTAAGGTGGATTAGTGCTTACAATTCTAAGTCACAAAAATAGAGCTACTTTCAGACTTTAGACAAATATCACTTACCCTGCAGGAAATTTAGGTTTGTTGAAAGTTGCTATGTTTTTTCTCTTGTATATAAGCTTATTATGGGAAGTTTAGAAACTTTGTCACCTGGGGATTCAGTTACTATAACTACAATTTTTTAAATATCCTGGAGTGATAAACCCCATGTGCAGCAGGGATACTATCTCCGTATGCTGATGTTTAAAGCATAAGCTTTTCTTGTATCATTACTTACTAGATTTATTTCAAACTTATTTCATAGCAGCTATTTTGTATAAAATAGCGTATAGACAAATAAATGGTCATAAATAGATAGGAATGGTAAGATATGAGAAAATTCACTTCTATTCTTGATACTTAAGTTCAACTTAATTTAGAAATAAGGAGGTAGAAAAATGGATAATTTCACATTTTATAATCCAACGAAGCTAATATTTGGAGATAACCAATTAGAGCAATTAACAACAGAAATACCATACGGCCAAAAGGTTCTTCTTGTTTATGGTGGAGGGAGCATTATACGAAGTGGTCTTTATGACAAGGTCATTTCATATTTACATGAAATAGAAGCCACCATTTTTGAACTATCAGGGGTCGAGCCTAATCCTCGTTTATCGACGGTTCATAAAGGCGTAGAAATCTGTAAATCTGAGGGAATTGAGTTTTTGTTAGCTGTAGGTGGAGGAAGTGTTATTGACTGTACGAAAACGATCGCAGCTGGTGCAAAATATGATGGGGATGCTTGGGATCTTGTGACAAAAAAAGCGACCCCACAACATGCACTTCCATTAGGAACGGTCCTTACTCTTGCAGCAACAGGATCTGAAATGAACGCGGGTAGTGTAATCACGAACTGGGAAACAAAAGAAAAATATGGTTGGGGAAATCCACTGATGTTTCCAAAATTCTCTATTTTGGAGCCGGAAAATACAGTAACGGTTCCAAGAAATCATACCATTTACGGAATAGTAGATATGATGTCACATGTATTAGAGCAATATTTTCATAACAGCAAAAACACTCCTCTGCAAGATCGCCTATGTGAGTCCGTTTTAAAAACCGTTATAGAAGTAGGACCTTCTCTCATAGATAACCTAGAAAATGTAACATTTCGTGAAACGGTTTTATATTCGGGTACTATCGCTTTAAACGGCATGCTTCAAATGGGTTATCGTCCTGATGGGGCCACGCATAATATTGAGCACGCTGTATCCGCGGTGTACGACATTCCTCACGCAGGTGGACTAGCCATTCTTTATCCCAATTGGATGAAGCATAACATTAAAGTAAATCCAGCACGCTTTTCTCAGCTTGCGCAACGCGTGTTTTATGTGAATCCTGAGAAGAAAACCGATGAGGAAATTGGGCTAGAAGGAATAGAAGCGTTAAGTGAATTTTGGAAGTCTCTTGGAGCTCCGTCACGCCTTATTGAATATGACATCGACGATAAACAGCTAGACGTAATCGCAGATAAAGCAGTCATAAATGGGGACTTTGGAAACTTTAATCGTTTAAACAAAGAAGATGTTTTAGCCATATTACAGGCCTCTCTATAAGAAAGAGTAGAATTGCTTTTAAAAAAACACGTTGCCCTTTGGATATGCATTTTCAAAGGGTATTTTTTTGTTGAAAATAATATGATGTTATTTAACAATTGGACCAAATTGGGTAATAAGTACTTGCCTGAAATAATTGGTATAAAATTACATGGAAGTTAAACAGAATAAGAGGTTGTTATATTTAATCCAAAAAAGGACCTATACAACACCAACTAATAGACACTCAATTCTTCTTACACAATAAGGCGCGATGATCTAATATTGTGTTTTTAATATCTTTGAAAAGTTGTTGTAAGATTTAAGTAGTTTTGAAATAATTGGTGTTGAGTTAAAGGGCAGGATAGTTGAATAAGTAATGGAATTATAATGTGTTTAAGGGAAATTTATTTGAATCTAATATACATAGTTATAAGGCATGAATTAATAAAAAGGAGAGAATGTATGGAAGTTGTATTGATATTAGTATCATTATTTTCACTTACATTAGTTTTGTTAATATTGATGGTTTCATACAAAATAGTAAAAA
The DNA here is from genome assembly GCF_051842895.1 of Cytobacillus sp. Hm23. Taxonomy (NCBI): domain Bacteria; kingdom Bacillati; phylum Bacillota; class Bacilli; order Caryophanales; family Bacillaceae; genus Cytobacillus; species Cytobacillus sp. Hm23. The sequence continues at coordinate 2,453 of NZ_JBPXRQ010000046.1, read as the reverse complement.
ATAAAACATTTCCAGATAACTTCTATACACCATTTGATTCTATAACAGCACAAGCGCCAAGTGAATTTCATGAAGAAAAAGAAGAGGAAAAAGAAGAAGAAGATGAACAACGGAACGACAAAGGGAAAAACAAATAATTAAACAGAAAGTAAAGGTTATTGCACTAAAGAGGGCTTTAATTAAAAATCATTTTACAAGTTATCTCGAATTCAAGTATTCAGTAATATGGCGCTTTTCAGAAATGATACTGAAAAGCGTCTTTCTCTATGTTTTGAGCAATATTCCATAAATCAGATACTGGTAACTCAATAGACATTGTGGTCACTAGAAAAAATCCAACTTCTTTTTGAAAACCAGATTTTATCAGGATATTAAAAGAAGTCGGAAAAGTACAAATGTAATAGTTTTCCTCCATTTAAAACTATATTGGAAGTTAATATAATGAGTTTAGATTTTTTAATTTTAGTGATTAAAATTATAAGGAGAAACTATCTCATGCAGAATACTGACATACTAAATAGTATGCTACATTGGTTTTTTTATGAATATATGAGAGGTCGAAGAAAAAAGCTTAAAAGAGAAGAGACATAACGTGAAAAATAGAAAATGACTGATAAATAGTAAATATAATTCTAGTAACAGAGATGATAGAAATTATTATGGAGAAGGAGATAGATAATATGACAAATGCGAATTCTGTAAATACATTTGATGTATACGCCTTTGGAATGATGGCTGCGAGTACATTAATAAAGTTAAAAGACGCTTTCCCTCAAGCAGACGCTTATGCAGAGTTAAATAATAGCTATGAAAATATGGGCGGAGAAGCAGCAAATTCTTCCATTGTATTATCAAAATTAGGTATTCGTGTAAAGATAAAAGGAAATAAATTAGGGTATGATCCTGAAGCCGAACAAATTATGAGGATATTACAACATCACAATATAGATATTTCTTCAATTGAGCGAGATGATAACAAACCAACGGTGCAAGAAATTGTAATTTCTGATGATACCACACGTACAATATTGGGAAGTTATGTTCAATTACAGGAAAGTAAAAATTGGTCTACCCCTAATATCAGCGATATATATCAATGTAAAATTGTCTGTTTGGATCCTTTTTTTGGAAAATCTTCATTATTGACAGCACAATATGCTAATGAAATGTACAAGCCAATTGTCAGTGTTGATACACCTTTTGATCAAGAGATTGCTAAAAGAAGTAATGTTCTTATCATTTCCGGCGAATTTCGGAATAGTCACTATCCAGGAGTAGATAAACAACAGCTTTTTCAATCTTACTTGGAACATACATCAGCAGAAATTATATTTACAAGTGGGAATGAAAGTATTAAATATGGACAAAAAGGAAATGAAACGAAAGAGATATTAGCTTACCAAGTAAACAGCACGGATACTGCAGGAGCTGGTGATTCATTCCGCGCAGGTATAATATATGGCCTTTTAAAAGGTTGGGATATGGAACAAACCATTCGATTTTCTTCAGCATTGGCTGCAATTGTGTGTACAAGATTTCCAGGAGTGATGTACAGTCCCACTTATAAAGAGATAGTGGAATTTATGCAACAAAATCAGGTGAAATAATGTCCATTTTACAATCACCTCATGTTTCGCTTGTTTTTACTTATTTGCTCCATGTAGCTTTAATTTTCTCTTCTTTTTATTGTCATATTTTTAAACCAGAATGAACTTTTATTAAAGATAAGCAGTATAGTTTATTTTTTTACCATTATATTATTCTCTTTTTGAATTGGAGTCTTCAACTTAGGAGGGGGGTAAGTTGAAATATTCTATAAAGATTAACATTCCAATATCTAGGGAAGAGGTGCCAGACTTAAGAGAGATTATAAGATGGGATAGGCGAGATAATGACTATCCAACATTATTTGAACGTTGTATTTTCTTGGCTTGTGTTCGTGATGAAAAAGATATGATCATTGCTTTTGGATAGGTTTCAGGTATGGGGTTATAACATGGGTATATGGAAGATATACTACTCGTACATCCCTCTTATCAAAGCCAAAGTATTGGTGTTGATCTAGTGAGAGAATCAGAACGGTTTGGATAAGACATTGTTACTTTAACTTACGACAAAAAGCATATAAACTTTTATCAGACATGCGGTTTTACCCAATGTTCAGGTGGAGTGTGGAAAAGAAAATAGATAATTATATATAAAATATCTTTAACAATATGGCGCAAGAATATAGTAAACGCTATCCCGACTATATTAAGAATAATAACTATAGAAAAAGATCAACCAGAAATGTACTGGTTAACCTCATAATACGATCTGGCGCTAATCTGAAATTGAAGTGACCCCAAAAAGTTAGACACGTTATTAAATTTATGCAACTTTGGCATGAGTTCGGTATTGTACTGGGCTCATGCCATTTAATTTACCTTTTATCCTTTTATGATTATAGTAAT
>NZ_JBPXRQ010000045.1:0-33231 GCF_051842895.1 Cytobacillus sp. Hm23 | reverse complement strand
AAACTCACTGCCAACAAATAGGATAATAGAGGCACTACCACTCTAAATAGAAAAAGGCGAATTTGAGCTCGCTCAAATTCACCTTTTTCACTTTTTGAGGCTAGTTATGTCCCAGCCTCAATAATTCTTGTAGAAAAGCTTATTGGCAAAATATAAATATATATGATATAAATATTAATAAATCTAAAATGGTACATAAATATTTATTTCATACGAGAGGTTGAAAAATTGTGGACAATAACTCATCTAATTTTATTAGACCAATGATAAAGAAGGATTTAGAAACTGGAAAGCGTGATCATGTCACTACTCGTTTTCCACCAGAGCCAAATGGTTACTTACATATAGGTCATGCATTAGCTATTATTACGAATTTTGATTTAGCTGATGAATTTAATGGGAAAACAAATTTGCGCTTTGATGATACAAACCCATTGAAAGAAGATATTGAATTTGTCAATTCAATAAAACAAGATATAGAATGGCTTGGTTTTGATTGGGATGGGTTATTTTTTGCTTCAGATTATTTTGAAGAAATGTATAACCGTGCTATTTTATTAATTAACAAAGGCAAGGCATATGTAGATGACCTTTCTCCAGATGAAATCCGTGAATACCGTGGTACTTTAACTGAACCAGGTAAAGATAGTCCATACCGGAACCGATCTGTGGAAGAAAATCTTGATTTGTTCAAACGCATGCGTGATGGTGAATTTGCTAATGGCGAACGCGTGTTAAGAGCCAAGATCGATATGAGTTCTCCTAATATAAATTTAAGAGATCCAGTTCTTTATCGTATTTCACATACGACACACCATAACACTGGAGATAAGTGGTGTATTTATCCTGTATATAGTTTTGCACATCCGATAGAAGACGCGATAGAAGATGTAACTCACTCTCTATGCTCATTAGAATTTGAAGATCAAAGGCCTTTATATAATTGGGTCGTTGAAGAAAGTGAAATGGACAGCAAACCACAGCAAATTGAGTTTGGGCGTCTGAACTTAACGAATACTGTAATGAGTAAGCGGAAACTAAAACAATTAGTTGAAGAAGGATATGTTGATGGGTGGGATGACCCACGTTTACCAACTATTTCTGCATTGCGAAGAAGAGGGTATACACCTGAATCTATCCGTGCTTTTATTCGTGAATTAGGTGTAACTAAAGGAACAGGTGAAGTAGATTCAAGAATGCTTGAACATTTTATTAGAGCAGATTTAAAGTTAACATCACCACGTACGATGGGGGTACTTCGTCCATTGAAGGTTGTCATTACCAATTATCCTGAAGGACAAGTAGAGATGTTAGATGCTGAAATTAATCCTGAAAATCCTGAGATGGGCTCAAGACAAATTCCATTCTCACGAGAGATATACATTGAACAAGAGGATTTCATGGAAAATCCTCCTAAAAAATATTTCCGACTATTCCCTGGTAATGAAGTGCGATTGAAGCATGCTTATTTCATAAAGTGTGAAGAGGTAATCAAGGATGATAACGGCAATGTTATTGAAATACATTGTACGTATGATCCTGAAACGAAAAGTGGGTCAGGTTTTACTGGACGTAAAGTGAAAGGAACCATTCATTGGGTTGATGCAAACGAAGCTATTCCTACAGAATTCCGTTTGTATGAGCCTTTGATTTTAGATGAGGAAGAGCAAGAAGAAGAAATTAAGGAAGAAAAAACATTTATTGATCGTGTAAATCCTAATTCTTTGCAAATCTTAAATGGGTTTATTGAACCTAATATGAAAAATGTAAAACCACAAGATAAATTTCAGTTTTTTAGACACGGGTATTTTAATGTAGATCCTAAGCATACTTCTGATGAACATACTGTTTTTAACTTAATTGTTTCTTTAAAAAGCTCATTTAGATTGTAAGAATTTTACAAAATAGGGTCAGCCCCACAAATCACAGTGGAGCTTGACCTTTTTGTTTCTTTCTCAAGTGATGTAATCATCTTACCAGCTATATAAATTACTACCTAAGTTAACTTTTAATATATTAATAGATTAGTTAATTTAGTTATCCATACAATCATATACGCAGATGGAATTAAAAATAATTGCGCTAATATTGTGCCAAAGAGCCTCGATATCATTAACCAGCCATATGTTTCAGCCATCTTATCAGCACCTTTAGGATGAAGCATTGATTTTTCTGTTAACAACGCAACTTGAGGATCTAAAAATATAGTAAGTAAAATAGTGGCAAAGCCATTTATAACCCCTGTAGTCATTAACGAAGCTGTTGATGTTTCATCATTTAGTAAAGAAGCATATAACGACGCGAGAACCCCTGAAGTATAAATAGCAGTTACTATCATATTCGTAAGTAATATTCTTTTCGGTATTCCGCCAATCCGGAGTCTATGTAACATTTGAAATCTAGGGTATTTTACGTATTTGGCAGTATGTTTCAGTTTTTGAATATTTGTCGTACTAAAAAGCCTGATAACAGATCCCTCTATTTCAAAACGTTTTATGACCTTAACTGATAACCTTGTCATAGTAGGAAATAGCAAAATCGCAATAAATGTTCCAATGGTTGCGCTTAAAAGCACTAATCGTAAAATAGGTACGATATCAATACTTGTATTCACTCTAGCTTGATCTATGATTCCACCGAGTAAAACTACATGAAACATATTCGATGTCCTTGCAACTAGTAAAATAACGCCTGTTAATGATAATGAAACTGCAAGTTTTCTAAGTCGAACCCCTCCTAAACGAATGCTATAAGATAATGTTTCAACACTGTGGATAACAATAGTAAAAAAAATAATAATAGAAATTATTGTAAACATATAATCACCTAATGCTATCATATTACAATTTAAGACAAATAGATATACATAAAAAGGAAAGTATAGCGTATATCCACCTTTATAGAAAAATCTATACTTGTCATATAAAAATGAGGTAGACTATTTTAACTAAATCTAACCTCACTAGAAGATCAATTTTATTTAGATCGATACATTGACCTAATTTTTGCTTTCTACATAAGGCATAATATCGTACGGAGTAAGTATGGTTCTCTTTTTTCTTTCATCTGTATACATAAAAACCTCTTTCCCATTTACTTTCCATTCCTTTGATTTTAGGTGTTTTAAAATGGCATAGTTTAGTGAATACATTTGTTTAAAAGAATTATAGTCGAGTAAAAGTTGGCCTTCTTTATTGAGTGTAACATTCGTTTCAATGAACATTGATTCTGCTTTTTTTACTGAAACGATAAAGTCAAAGAGTGCTTTTGAATTTTTATATTCAGGTGCATTAATATCCCCCAATTAATTCACTCCCCGTTTGCTTAATGAAATAACACATTTTCTACACTCTATAGTGAATGCAAACTTTAGCCTTAATGTTACGGGTAGACGAACATTGTTAATCAGGTCACTAACTGGCTGTGTTAAGTTTGTATTGACTCAGCAGTTAAATATATGCAAACAGTTGTTATATTTACGTCAATAAGAATAATGCATATGTTGTAGAAGGGGTTAACATACTTGTCATGTTATTGGTTTTGTAAAGAGTATCTAACTATTCGTTAACTCATATATTTTCAGTTATCACTAAAATATATATATGTTGTGGAAATATACAGCAATATTTATGAAGGAATAAAACATGGTGATTGCTATCATAAATATTGAGGTGATGATCATGTATAAAAAAATATTTCAAAATCGTAATTTCCTTCGCTTTTTTTTAGGAGGAGCTGTATCACAATTAGGAGATCGGTTAACTGGATGGGCATTTTTATTTTTGACGATAGAAATGACAGGCTCTGCCCTTCATACTACAGGGATGGTCATTGCAGAAACAATTCCATACGTTTTATTCGGTTTAATTGGCGGAGTGGTAGCTGACCAGGTAAATAAAAAGAAGCTTTTAATTATAATTGACATGTTAAGAGCACCGATTATTTTATCCTTAGTTATTATAGAATATATGAATTTATTAACATACCTTGTATTACTTGTTTTCGCGTTTATCATCCAAAGTTTTGGTTGTTTTTTTAATCCGTGTCATCGAGCGATGCTTCCAGCGATTACATCGATTGACGAGAGAACAGTTGCAAACAGCTTGATTGATACAGTGTCTAGAGGAATTTCGGTATTAGGCCCGTTTATAGCTATCTTATTAATAAATACGGTTGGTGTAATACACTTTTTTACATTCGATGTGTTTTCATATCTCATTAGCGCCTTCTTCATTTACAAAATTCGAATAAATGAAGCCAAATCAATAGTTATTAAGAAAAGTTTGTTTGCAGCATATGGATCAATTAAAGAGTTTTTTATGTGGGTACAGAAAAATGTACATGTGAGAAATTTGTTCACTATTACTTTTATCGTTGTTTTTTTTAACACGTGGGTTTGGGATGTAGGAATACTGTTAATGATAGTTGAACTCAGTGATAAGAGTGAAACGATCTATTCTATGCTGCAAGGGGTTTTTGGCTTAGTAGTCGTAAGTGTAAATTTACTTATTCCCCTTATCTTTAAACAAATGAATTTAAAAACGTACTTATGTGGGTCACTTGTATGGGGAATAGGTATTGTGATATTAACATGGACTACACAATTATATACGATATTTATTGCAATCATCATTATTGGTATTGGTATGCCAATGTCTGGCCTTTCTCGAGTATTTCTCATTCAAAAGTTAGTTCCTGAACACATGCACGGAAGGGGCTTTAGCTTCAATGCTGTACTATTATATTTAGCAAATGTTCTATCGTTAAGCTTATTCGGAATTTTAACGTTATTCATTAACATGCAAACAATCTTCTTGCTATCAGGATTGATAATCATATTGACTTCATTATATTCTCTATCGCGCATACTTTTTTCTAAACATAGTCGGGGTAATATTGTACACTTTTTTAAATAATTGATTATAAGTGTGAGTTGATGAAAAACCACAAGCTAATGCGATCTCTATAATTGTTTTTTTAGAATACACGAGTAAATGTTGACTTTTATATAAGCGATATAATTGAAGCCATGAATAAGGCGATATGCCGATTTTTTCTTTGAAAATATGAGATAATTGGTATTTACTTAGATGGGCGATAGATGCCATATCATCCAACGTCCATTTATGGTTATAGCTTTCCTTCATGGCCTTAATCGTCTTTTGGATTTGTTCATTCGGAGATTCAAATAGTTGACTTGGCCAATTCGGTGAGTGGCTATTAATGGAATATTTCATCAGCATTATTGCGAGTTGTGATGTACTATGATCTATAAAACTCTGTAATGAATCTAGACTATCATTTTCAAGGCTCACGAAATCTTTCACAAACTGTACCCACTTTGTCAATTGTGGATTGTAGTGAGGCATTTGTGCAAAGTAAATATCATTCCCACCATATTGTAATATCGACTCAGATGCAGCTTGAAGTTCTTTAACATCTAATTCAATTAGCAATTTTTCTTTTTCTATAGATAATTGTTTATGATCTTCCATTGGATTAATTAATAGAAAACTATTTTCATGTAGTTTTACATCTGTTTGTTTCATTTGATAATGACTCTCTCCATTTATTGAAAAAATGAATTTGTAAACAGGATCATTCCGCCAGCTTCTTTCTCCTAACTTGGTTGTCCTATTTAACAACAGACCATTTTTATGTTCAATTATCAGATTTCTTTCCATATATGTTCTCCTCGTTAAAAAATGAATAGTATAATTATAGCATGCTTGGAATTTATGGGAATGTTGTTTTTGTGTTTTAATTCAAGGGTCTTTTCGTAAACTTTGTTGCTATTAAGACTAATTTAGAATAGCAATTAATAATGATATGCAATTGACCTCATTTTATATGAGAAAAGATGACACAAATACTTGGTTTTTACGTATTCAGTTTTTAGTACGAAAAGCAATAATCAATGCGAAAATAGCCTGGATAAAAAAGTGATTTATGCTTTTTTAGAAAATATACAGTATGTAAAATTTATTCCAAATGAAAACCAAGAACAAAGAGATAGTTTTAGGGTGCGATTACTTTATATGAGGTGGAAGATGTAATTTTTCAGTTTAGTTTAATAAAGGTTGACGGTGTAAATTATCATACAGAGCCTGACATGTTTCCAATTGCAGATGAGTTATATGACAAATTAAATATTGAGGATGAATAGCACTTGATTAAGAGATTTCAACAATGTTAAGGAGTTGAATCACCAATGAAAAAAATAATGAACTTATCAATTTATTTTGTTTTAGTTATGTTATTTAGTTGTACAAACTCAATTCCGAAAGGGGAGCATAATGATTTAAATATTAATCTTCTAACAAGAGTGGATGTACAAAAGCCAACATCGAATGTGAGCTATGAAGATGAAGTTATGATGATTACAAACAATGAGTCAATTCAAGTAATAAGAAATGTCTATAAAAATATTAAATGGGGAAGAAATGTAGATACTAAAATATCTAGACATGAAGATGTGAAAGCTACCTTTTTCTATACTTATGATGACAATATGCCTGAATTGTTAACCGACTATTATATTTGGTTTGATGAATTCAATCAAACAGCTATTATTATTGACGAGGCTGAAAGTTCTCTTGGAACAATTGATGAAGATCATGCCATACTTTTAAAAGAGTTATTGTTAAGCCAATAAAAAAAGGCTCCTCAACGTTTATTAAATAACGGATCTAGAACCTCTTTCTGAAAACTTTCTAACAGATCAATTTGTGAAGTATACATCATTGGTGAAAAACTTAAAATTAATGGTTCGTGTTCATCCTCAACGATTGTTACATAGTTAATATCCTCATTATTTAAACGCTTTTTTAATTCTTGCTTTACCGTCTCTAATTCACCCATGCCTTCACTAACGTCGATAGCGATATTTATCCTAGCCACTTCCTCACCTCATTCTTACCCTTGCTTATTGTTTTTATCATTATAGACCAAGCTTTTAAGAGGTATACAGACCATGTATCATGTTTACTCTCTTTTTAGTGTAAATTAATTAGAACTTGTAGTATGTTGTCATAGTTTTAAAAGCAGAGAAAATGGCATGAATCTATGTGTGGTTATTTCTTAGATCGGTAATCAATGAAAAAACTTCTTTATTAAAGAAAGTTAAGAATAGTAAAGCTAGTGTAAAGTTTTTAAATAAAATGCCAAATACCAAAAAGGATTTGATAATATAGGAATCGGGTGAAGATAGCATCTATGCTTAATAAATGTCAGTTTTTGTAGATTATATTTTTGGGAGGAGAAAAATGGGAAACGTTTTAAGTAAGAGGGTAGTAATGGTGGGCGTATGTTGTATCATGGTCTTAACATTATTTGTGACTTCTTTTAAAGACAATGACCAAGCAAATGCAGCATCTACATCATTTCGGTTCATAGTGATGGGGGATAGTCGAGGCGCTAGTGATGGAGTTAATGAAACAACTTTACGTTCATTGTTAAACGAGGTTCAAGATATAACTCCGCAACCTGATTTCATTTTGTTTACAGGTGATCAAGTCATGGGTGGATCAGATGTCGCTCAAGAATTATCTGATTGGAATGCCATTGTAGATGATTATTTTCCGTTAAATAAGTATTATCCAGCACTCGGCAATCATGAAGATGATGAAACTATTTTTAGTAATGCTTTTACTCATTTACCGTCGAACCAACTATCTGGCTATAAACGATCGGCGTATTATTTTGATTATGGGAATGCGAGATTCATAACTTTAAACTCAAATCGCAAAGATAATAGTGGGAACTATGTCATTGATTCATCGCAACGTGATTGGTTAGAAAGTGTTCTTAACAATAATGGAAAAACACATAATTTTGTTCAGTTTCATGTTCCGGCATACCCGATTGGTGCACATTATGGTAGATCGCTTGATGAAAATGAAAGAGAACGAGATGCATTATGGGAGATATTTGATAAATATAATGTAACTGCAGTTATGACGGGTCATGAACATAACTACAATCGAAGAGAAATCAATAGTTCTTTTAATGATAATGGCTATACATTTGACAATAGTATATATCAGTTAACGATAGGAGGAGCAGGGGCACCATTATCATCAACGGTAAGGGATTCGAAAAATGTCGAAGTTGGTCCATTATCGAGCTATCATTATATGGTTGTAGATGTAGCTGATGAAAATTCTGATTTTAGGCTTTATGATATCAATAGTAACTTATTAGATTCGTTTACTGTTAAACGTAATTCAGACTCTACATCTTCTACAACTACATCAGAATTTCAAAACGGGCTGTATCCAACTTCAACGTATGAAGGGGCGATAGATTCGTATCTATCTGAACAAAACCCCACAGAAAACTTTGGTTCAGAACAATCTCTGTTAGTTGATGGAGATGATCCATCTAACAGTAGAAAAAATAAATATGCATTGTTAAAATGGGATATTTCAACTATTCCGAATAATAAAAAGGTCGTTTCAGCTAGTATTAGCCTTAATATAACTGATGCTAGTTCAAGTTCTTATGAAATATATGGGCTAAAGCGTGATTGGTCAGAGTCTCAAGTAACCTGGGAGCAAAGTACAAATGGTTCGAACTGGGATGTGCCAGGAGCAGGGGGGATGACTGACCGTGAATCTTCTATAATTGGAACGATAACGGCTAGTAATTCTGGAGCACATACAATTCATCTAAATGAATCAGGTATTTCAATTGTCCAATCTTGGATTGATAACCCTTTAATGAATGCTGGAATAATTATTGCAAATTCGGATAACCGAAATGGAATTGATATTAGTTCAAGTGAAACATCAGATGAAGGTTTACGACCTAAACTTACAATCGATTATGAGTAATTGTCATTCGGTGGATTAAGGAGTTACGAGATTCTTCTACTATTAAAAAAAGAAAATAGAAAGGTTTAACTATAAATGAAGCCAGTATTTTCTGCACGGGATTTAGCGGTTACACAAGCTGGTGTAGCTGCTCTTTTATTTTTAATTATGCCTATTTTACATCTCATAGATAATAGTCAGTATAAATGGTTGTCAGTTTTACATGGTGTCGGTGCAACGTTAACAATACTGGTAAGTTGTTACATGTTACACCTATTGTATCCATTATTAAGAAGAAGGGCTGACGCAGTCAAACGTTTGAAGTTTATTTTAACGATAGTAAATACTCTAATTGCAGCTACAATTATTACTGCTAATTGGTTATACATTGGCTATCGTGCACCTGATGGAGCAAGACAATGGTTTATCTATCACCAGCCGTCTATTCATTTAATTTTAATGGAATATAAAGAATTTGTTGGGCTATTTCCATTACCACTAGGAATTGGCGCATTATGGATATTGCATCGATTTGGAAAACAAATGGAACATACTTCTAATAATCTTATTTCTTCCACCATAGCTGTTATACTAACGCTCATGTGGATTTGTTTAATAATTGGATTTGTTTTTGGAATTACAATGGTAAAAATAAAAGGGGTTTAGGTGATATTCAATGACTGAACAGCGGAAAACTGGTGAAATCGTAGCGGTCCTGATCTCCATAATTGTTGGCTTATTTGCATTAATTATTAGTCACATATGGAGCATAGCTAATCCGTTAGTAGCAAATCCATATTTATTAAAAATCGGTTCTTGGTTGCCTGGTTGGTGGGGGATTGGAGTATATGCAGGGAAAGAAATGATTGCATTACTAGTTTGGGTGTTAAGTTGGCTTGCACTGCATTTTATGTTAAGGAAAGTTCAGCTTTCATTATTAAAGTGGATATATATTTTTTTGATTAGTATTCTTTTCTTGTTAATCATTACATGGCCACCTATTTATCATGCAATTTGGGGTTGGCTACCGACAAAACCGTAATGAAGTTGGGGGCATATTTGGTGTTATTTCATGGAAAGTATAAAATGAGTCTTGCAATGGTAATTGTAATCATACTGCTACTAGTTTCTTTTAGATTTACGACCATTCCGACCTCGGGGTTTTTAAGTATTGATCAAAATGAAACTCCTCCCTTCAAGGTTGGTGTTATTAGATCATCTGCAGTATCGCTTAATATGGATGAACTTATGGAAAAGCTAAAAGGAATTTCTGTTTTTGCAGGTGCAGATCGGGTAATTACGAATTCAACTAATAAAGAATATTCAAGTTTTTTTTATCCAGTTTATGATGATTTATCAACGGTAAAATCGTTTAATGACAAATATAGTTACCTACCTTATGATATGACAGGAAAATATGGGAGGACTGTTTATGCTATCAATTACGGAGATGCGAAGATGATTTTCCTTCGTGGCGATGAATTGAGAATGGACCAGTCTCAACAATTATCTTGGCTAAATGCAGAGGTGAAAGCTAGCAATCAAATGCATCATATTGTGTTTATAAATAACATACCTCGAAATGTTTCTTTTTGGGATAGCATAAATGATCTCGATATTCATTTAGTCATTACAGAAAATTACCTGTTTACAAGAAAGTCTGATGTGATGCAGGAGCCTTCTGCTTGGAACGATGCATATGACCAAGAATGGGCTGCATGGGAAGTGAATACTAATCCTCGAATAATGTACTTAATGCTTGAAATGTCTAGCGGTGAAATAACTGTAAAAGCACTAAATCAACAGGGAGAAAGCGTAGATAGAATGACATATGATGTCGCAAATAAACAGTCTGAGTTTGTCCATACACATACGGCAGTTCCGATTCAAGCAATGTGGAAGTATCATGAAGGTTCTGATGAAATAAGCTCTTTTATTCATAATGGTTATGATATTTCAGGAGAAACTCCAATCACAAAACGTTATCAAGTTCCCGTTGAAGACTGGCGCAGTAAAATGTATGATGATTCTTCATGGAAAATTGGTAAGGGTCCCTTTGGCTACATGGAGGAGCCTATATATTTAAAAATCAATAAACGATTAACACCAATACATCATTCTGTAACTTACTTTTTTCGTAAGACATTTAACTTTGATGAGGACCTTGAGCAATTAAAGAAGTTATTTTTACACATAACTTTTGAGGATGGGTACGTAGCTTACTTAAATGGTGAAGAAATTAGCCGTGATGGAATGAAAACGGGTCTAGTTACACATCAAACATTGGCTCAGCCAAATGAAACACATTTATACGAAACGAAAGACATTTCTAATCATAGTGATAAGCTAATTTTGGGTGAAAATGTACTTTCGGTTGAGGTGCATAGTAGTCATCCGAAAGCTTCCAACTTTATTTTTGATTTAAGTTTTACATATGAACTAGACAACATAATAGGGGAATAAAATTATGGAGAAAGTGAGATTGTTTTTTCTTAGTTGGATAATATTGATTCAAGGCTGTGGTCAGCCAAATGATCAACAATTGTTACTTGCTACAATTCAGTCTACAAACGAACACCTTATGATAGAAAACGGAGATCATTTTGTGTGGGAGAACCCTGTAATAACGTTAAACGACGAATATTATTATCATATAGATTATGTGCCTAGAGGGAAAATTAGCATTGCATATAATGCCTTTAAAAATGAAAATGGTCATACATTTGAACCAGGTTTACGAAAAGTACGAAAAGTAGAAATCCGAGTGTCTAGATTAAATGAAGAACAGGATTTAACTTATACATGGTAGTTGAGCATGTTATTGTAACATTTGATGCTAAAGGGTGAAACAAATATCGTTAACCTCAGGATTAGTGCATGTTTGGAATTAGGTGGAGTAGGGAGCTCCACCTGGTTCACTGGCTTCACACAAATGCTTGAAATTAATACTCATTGTATAGAAGGTGCACGAACATTAGGTGTTTTTAAATATATGGCTCCATGTCTTATAGTTAATAAGCTTTTTTAACCTGCTTTGTTCTTTTCTAATAACTACGTCAAATGGCCTCATCATTTCATAATCTTCATGCTCTAAAATGTGACAGTGCCAAACGAATCTACCCGTGTAAGGTGCAAATTTAGCAATAATGCGAGCGGTCTCACCATGGAAAACGTTAATAACGTCCTTCCACCCGTGATCATTAGCTGCTGGGGGCATTCTTTCACTAATATATTTAATTTGTTTTGTTTTCTCGTAATGCTCAACATCAAATAGTTGTTTATCTAGTATTTGAAATTTCACAAGGTGTAAGTGAATCGGATGGCCTCCAGTTGTTGGGTTACTCAAGCTCCAAATCTCAATATCGTTTAATGCTGGTTTTTCTGTGATTGGATCATCCCAAGTTTTATAATCTAATAACCGAATTCTGCGGCTATATTGGTCGTCTTGGGCGATAAGCTCTAAATGCCTTGTTCTAATTGCTTCTTGCTCTTTATAAAAATTGATGTTTGTTAATTTTGGTGGAATGGTACTAGTGTCATTGCTTAATAAAGGTAAGGTTACACGAAATTGCATTATAAACCGCGTATTTGACCGATTAATTTCGGGTTCTTCTGGGAATTCATCTTTCGCGTCATTTATTAAGACAATTTTGTTGTGCTTTTGTGAAGAGAAGTCGATAATGACATCAGCTCTTTCTGCAGGGCCGAGGATAATGCTTTTTATAGTAACAGGCTTTTCTAACAACCCTCCATCAGTACCAATTTGATAAAAAGGTTGATTAGAGTCAAGTCTTATTTTATAATAACGAGCGTTCGAGCCGTTGATAAGTCGGAAGCGATATTTTCGTGGTTCAACTTCTAAATATGGCCATACTTTTCCATTGACAAGAATATTTTCCCCCATGAATTTTGCAACAATTGAGGGATAAATATTTGTAGGGTCATCTGCTTCTTTACTTGGATAATATAAAGAGCCGTCTTTATTAAATGTACGGTCTTGGAGCAAAAGCGGTATTTCATATTTATCTTTTGGAAGGTTTAATGACTGCTCATGTTTACTACGGATCAGATAATAACCGGCTAATCCCGCGTATATATTGAGTCTCGTAATACCGATAGCATGATCATGGTACCAAAGCGTTGTGGCATCTTGTAGATTTTCATATTCATACACTTCTTGTTCAAAGAAAGGCCCCACTTGTTTAAATCCATTTGTAAACCAAGCATCTGGGTAACCATCGCTATCTGCAGGGGTTATTCCGCCATGTAGGTGGACAACTGTTCGAACTTCCGGAGTATCTTTTCCTGCGCCATGTACGGTTTTATCGATAGGCAAAAAATGCTTAGATGGTAAATCATTAATCCATTTTACTCTAATTGTCTCACCCTTCGACACTTCGATCACTGGTCCAGGGTAAGTGTGTTCATATCCCCACACACGTGTTTTTGGCATTGAACTATGGAGGGACTGGTGAAATTCTGTCATTGTTACCTCATAATATTTTATCCCATCCTTCACTCGAACTGGTTGTAATACTCTGGGTAATGGTAATTTATCGATAAATTTTAGCAGATTCATCGCATCTTCACCTTTTCTATAAATAATTACTATTATAGTCTATTTTAAAAATAACGTAGTCATGAATGAAAAAATGGATGCGCAGAAGTAACTATACAAGGTCAAGCATGGAGAAGTGTTTTAATTATAGCTTAGATGTTTATTGTTGCGGAGTCATGTGAGGGTAGGTAGATTAAGCTTTAGCTCTAACAAGGTTGACCTTTTTAGACAGGTAGAGTTGAGTTTCCACCTGTCTATTATTATGGCTCTTTTCGTAAACTTCGTTGCTTTTTTCACTTACGTCTGAGGTAGCTAAGGTGTATTATATGATTTTTATTTTAGAGAAAAAAGATACTACGAACCCTCATTGTGTAAGTTTTTTTACTTCAAATGCGTAAAAGCCTTCATTAATGAATTATTTTAATTATAACAAGTTGAACCTATTACTGATGGTTGTTTTTTCACCTTACATTTTGTTATTTTCCTAACATTTGTTTTACAACATCTTTTGTTTGAAGTAGGCCAGTTGGATCTTCTTTTGTTTTATACTGGCAAAATTTTTCAGACCAGTCTGATGTTCTTACCCTTAAAGGTAGCGGATTCGTACTTAGTTGAGATAGGATCACATCTGCAACTTCTGATGGGGATTGATAAATATTATCTGATCGATTTGTCCTTGAGCCCATATAGTCATTAACAACTTGTTCAAAATCATCCTTAGGGAAGCCACCTCCACTAGAGACACCAGCAAGAACACTTTTAGCAAATTCAGATGAAATACCACCTGGCTCAACAACCATGAACTCGACTCCAAAATAAGGAGTTACATAAGTAGCAAGGCTCTCATAGTACCCTTCAAGAGCAAACTTTGTCGCACAGTATATTTCATTTAGTGGTTGTCCAACTAAACCACCAACCGATGAAATTGCTACAATTCTTCCTTTCTTCTTCTCACGCATATAAGGAAGTACAGCTTTTGTACAACGAATTGCACCAAATGTATTTATATCAAATACATTGATATATTCCTCTTCAGAAGATTGTTCAGTCGTTTTGATATATCCAATTCCTGCATTATTTACTAATAAGTCAATATGTCCTTCTTGATTAATTACAGTTTGAATAGCTTGATCTACTGAATCTTGTGACTGGACATCTAACTGCAATAACTCAACTTCTAAACCTGATTGTTGTAATTCTTTAATAGGTTGACCCTTCTCTAAATTTCTCATTGTTGCGTAGACCTTCCAGCCTTCATTTGCCAACTTTTCTGTTAATGAAAGGCCAAGACCAGTCGAGGTTCCTGTTATTACTGCAATTTGTTTTTCCATTATTCATCCTTCTTTCTAATTTATTAACTAACTTGTACTGTCCGAGTAATGTAAATGAGGGATTAGCAATACTTTCAGATATTGTACAACAATGCTTAGCTTATACTGACGTGAATTTTTTAATTACACTCATTTATTCTGTACATAATAAATTACTTATATAATTTATCATGGCATATTGTCTTTTCCACATTAACATAGAATATTCTTTTGCTAAGGCTGTTTTTCTTGATAATAAATAAACACGTATTTAACAGTAGTTTCGTCTCTTTTAAAATAATGACGAGTTCAGAAACCCTCGTTTAGTATGTCTATTCGAATTTATAACAAGATAACTTACTAATAGAGCCTTCTATTATAAAGGAGCATTGCTAATCAAGCTGATTATAAATATTAGAGTATACTCTAAGTCAAGAAGAATAAACTAAAAATCATTTTAAAAAGTGTAGGTATGTTTATTGTTAAGCGGATGTAAATTAATTTCGTGAAAGAAAGTGGATTTTAGTAAATGGAGAACTTCATATAAAAATAAATAAACTCTTTTCGTACACATTGGTAATTTGTGAATCATACTACTCACATTTTCATGCTTAAAATATAAAGGATAGACATGCTACCCAATATCACTTAATTTTTCATGAAAATGAATCATAATATCATGGATACTTCAACGGTTGATTTATTCTATTATAATTGGTATAATTTTCTTACTATTATAGAAGGGAGTGAGAGTTAGCGATGACTAATTTAATGAGGATAACCTTGGGAATTATATATATTGCCTCTCACTCATGCGGAATAAATCATTAGCTTGTCTTTTAATATGTGTTAGAAATGAGTATGGTGTGAGTATGGATTTTTAAGAAAGCTGTTATGAGTCGATTTGGTGTTCGTACGAAGAAGATTAGTACCAAAGAGTTAACAGTGACTATGAGAAGGATGAGTTTTTAAGCCACAAGGTTATTTAATATAGCCTTGTGGTTTTTTAATGCACTCATAAAACAGTTAAAGAATACTTTAGCTTCATTTCCAGTTATTCCTCAATAATATTAGTCAACCAAATTTTAAATGGGGGAAAAAAAATGGAGTTATATTCACAGGGGTGGAATCCTTATTTTGAGAAGCAGCTTAAAAATTTGAAACAAGAAGGTCATCAAGTAGCGAGAATCGTAAAGAAAAATAAAGATAATTATTTAATTGTAGTTAACGGACATCCTCTTACTGCAAAAATTACTGGTAAGTTTAGATATAATGCTAAACTTACAAAAGATTTTCCTGTTGTTGGAGATTGGGTTACGTATGAAAAGAAAATTGATAATGACAACCATGCTTTCATTCATCGAGTTTTAAAAAGAGAGAATGCATACGAAAGAAAACTCCCCATCTCGGGTGGAAGAAAGGTGAAAAATGGTTTGATTGAAGGGGGAAGAACTGAAGAACAAGTTATTGCATCGAATATAGATACTGCATTTATAGTGATGGGGCTAGACGAAAATTTTGACATTCGCAAAGTGGAACGGTTTTTATCGCTCATTTTTCACAGTGGAATACAACCAGTAATTATCTTAAATAAACTAGATTTGTGTACTGACATTCATCAAATTAAAGAACAATTAAATGAAATAGATAATGAAGTCCCAGTTCATTATGTTAGTGCTGAAAAAGATATTAATATGGATGTTTTTTTTGAATATGTTAAGTTCGGAAAAACAGTTATTTTACTTGGATCTTCAGGAGTTGGAAAGTCGACAATAACGAACTTCTTAGTGGGGGAAGAAAAGCAACAAAAACAAGCTATAAGTTCAACATCAGGCAAAGGAAAGCATACAACAACTAGTGTAGAGCTTATTCCTCTTCCTGCAGGTGGGATGATTGTTGATACTCCTGGTGTAAGAGAAGTACAGCTTTGGGGAGATGAAGATATTCTGGAACAAAGTTTTAAGGATGTAATGGAATTAAGTGCCTATTGCAAGTATAGAAATTGTCAACATAGAAAAGAACCTGGATGTGCCATTCTAACAGCGATAGAGCAGGGAAGTTTAAGTCGAAAAAGAGTGGATAGTTACGAAAAGCAACTACTAGAGTTACAAAGACTAGCTATAAAGAGAAGAAACTTTGAGAAGAAAATAAATTACAAAAGAAAATAAGGAGCCTTTGATTATGATGAAAGTTAAATATCTTTTTATTAGTGTAGATTTGGCAGAGATGTTAGTGCAAAACTGGGAAAATGATATAGGTTCAATCGCAGCATTTAGAATATCCTCCAATGCGATTTACACGTTTAAGTACAAAGGTGAGACAAGGTTTTTAAGATTTTCACCGAAAACAGAAAAGTGTAGAGAGAACATTTTAGCGGAGCTTGAATTTATTACTTACTTACGCAGTAAACGATACGACGCATTAGAGGTCGTAAATGTAAAAAATGGTGTGGATCTTATTGAGGCACAAACTCCTTGGGGTGTTTATTATGCTTCTGTATTTAAACGAGTAGCAGGAGTACCTATAAATAAGACTGATTTTAGTGATCATGTCTTGTTTAGCTATGGAAAAGCACTAGGGAAGCTTCATCAGTTAGCTTGTGATTATAAGCCTGTAAGGAACACACGCTGGTCGTATAGTGATGTGTTACATTGGATAGATCATACGTTGAGTCACTTTCCAAACGAAACTGCAGCTAAGGTGGAAACATCTATGCTTAAGCAATATTTTAAAACTATTCCTGTAACAAAACACAACTTTGGTTTAGTTCATTATGACTTTGAATACGATAATGTTTTCTACGATGAACCTTCACATTCCTGTCATATCATCGATTTTGACGATGCTATGTATCACTGGTATGTCATGGATATAGTTCAAGCTCTTGATAGTATAAAAGAATGTATGTCTGATGACAACTATCAGGTAAAGAAGAAACAATTTTTGGCAGGATATCTTACTGAATATGAAATCTCAGAAGATATGATGTCAATCATTCCTGCATGTAAACGTTTTGCTAACTTATATGGGTATGTACGTGTCTTACGATCACTAGATGAACAATGGAATCATGAACCTCAGTGGCTAATTAAGCTGAGGAAAAATTTAACCAAATCTATAAAGATTAATTCATTAAACTTTGGAACAGAAATAAAACAGGAGGGGAGTTTTGGTATTGTAGATCAAAGCACCACACTATAATAGTTTAATATTCAGAAAATGATTTACAACACTTTTTCAATCAATTAGACTAAGACTTGTATAAATTAACAATTTTTTTGGAGGTGGAAGTATGCAAAACATAGACCATATGAAGCCTGTACTTATTGAACATGAAGAAATAAAACTTATAGGAATTCCGTGTATAAGCTTAAAGGACATGAAGAGTAAATATGAAAATGCAAAGGAAAGCTTGTTTGCTATATCCCAGTATATGCCACAAGTTGTGAACGAGCGAATTCATTACGGAATTTGGCCAATAACAGAATTACAGGATAATCCTGAAACACATGCATATATTCTCTGTGTTGAAGTAAAATCTTATGATGGCATACCTGAGTGGTTTACGAAAATCACTCTACCTAAGCAAAGTTGTGTTGTAGTAGCAAACAACGACCATGATTTTAATGCTGCAGGAGAAGCATTATATTCCTTTGTAGAAAAAAATAACCTAGAGTTAAGCTCTAACGGTCGAGAGTATCGAATTTGTGAAAAATACGACTATGATGTAGATGGATATGTTCGTTATTCGCTTCCAATTGTTTCATAATCTAAGCTGCAATTTGTATAATTGATAGAAAATAAAAGGGCTAAATACGAGCCCTTTTATTATTTGGGATGTATCTCGTTTGAGATAACTTTTAAAGTCTTTTTAAGCCTATAGAATGAGAAAATAGTATACTTGTTTAATTGTTCTAAAATAGCATATATATTCTTATTTAGGAACGATACTTAATTACAATATTAATATGAGTTTTGATGTCTTTAGGAGGAGGAATGAACATGCCCAATAAAACTGCTGAAACGTTTAATCTGTTAGCTAAAACATACGCAGAAAATGTTGATAATGACAGTCCTTATAACGCTTTTTATGAACGGCCAGCAATGATGGAATTGTTGCCAAAACATTTACATAATAACAATGTTCTTGATGCTGGTTGTGCAGCTGGGTGGTATGCAGAGGCATTAGTTAAACGAGGAGCTAGTGTTACAGGAATAGATATAAGCCCTCGTATGGTTGAAGTAGCTAAGCAAAGGCTAAATAATAAAGCAAGTATATTGTGTCAAGACCTCGAAAAGAGCTTGCCATTTGAAAATGATGAATTTGATGTTATTGTTTCTTCATTAACACTTCATTATATTAAAGACTGGGAATTCACATTTAGTGAGTTTAAAAGAGTATTAAAGCCTCATGGAACTTTGTTATTTTCAGTACACCATCCTTTCATGGAATTTACTCATTTAAAATGTGAGGACTATTTTGAGCAGAGAGTGATATCAGATATATGGAGAAAACAAAATATTACAATTGAGGTACAATATCGAGGTAGACCTTTACAGCAAATTATAGCTGATACGGTAAAATATTTTACTATAGAAGAAGTGGTGGAACCTCAACCGTTGGAAATAATGAAAGAAGATTATTATGATGCATATAAGTATTTAATGAAAACCCCTCACTTTATCATTATTAAAGCAGAATCAAAAAAGTGAGTACAATGCTAACTAGAATTGAGTAAAATATCAATTATTTAAGATGCAGTTGGATAATAAAAAGTCCTTTTTAGGCTTTTTTACATGCCAAGTAACATGAATAATATTATATTCATTATCAAGATGTCACTTTTTTTCGAATAAAAAGCGATTTTTAATGGTAAAATACAAAACTAGAATTTAGTGGTTCCCTAATTCATGGTTGTATAACAAACTCTAGATATTTAGGTCAATATGTGCTTAGTTCCCTTACTAAAATAAAAAATATTGTTAATTGGGGTAATTATTTGTTCTTCCCACATTATTGCACTACCATTGGGTATAGCGTATATGTCCTGATTTGCTGATAAAAAGAGTAACTCCCGATCAATATTTTCGTCATAGTGAACTTCTACACAAAAGTCTACTAACTCTAAGCCTTTGATTACTTGCGTTTGTGGATAATCGTCATCCTTTGTGATTAAACAATTTTTACTAAAAACTAAGGCTCCTGCACTAACTCCGACCATTATTCCTGAAAAACTTTTAATACTGTGTACCAACCCTTTCGTAAGCAACCTTTCCATTAACTTTTCAGGTCTTCCTCCTGTGAAAAAAAGTATATTATGACTTTCTATTTCATTTTGCATCGCTTCATTTGAAAGCTGATAATCGAGAAGTTTAATATGATGAATCCCGAAATTGTCAAATGTTTCTCTTACAAATTTAAACCATCTATCAACTTTGAACTCTTCTGTCGCAAAAGGAATTATTAAAAGTCTATCTTCTGCTTTGACGTGATATGCTAAAAGTTTATTACAACATCGAGTTCCCCTGTATGAGGATCTCCTCCCCCGATTAAACAAAGTTTCATTTTTCGTTTCTCCTCGTATTTTATTGTATTAACACATTTTTTAGGTTTCTTATTAGAGTAAATTTCCAAGGTGAAAAAATTGAAAGTAAGGCATGATTAAAAAGTCTTATAATCATAAACCAGCATTTATTAAATGAGCTTATTTGTCTAAAAAACTCGAATTTTTTTACTAGATATAGCTCCAATATTATGTCATTATTATGAATAATAAGTTATTTACTCAGGAGTAAGTAAGGTTGTTTCTAATATTAAATTACCTATCTCATTACCTACAAATCTATTAACTTCAATCATTTTAACATCTATTCTCCAACTTTGATTTAGGCTCTTTTCGTAAACTTTGTTACTATTTTTTTGTAAATGGACAATATGATAAGTTTTATTAGAGCTTAAGAACTGTGAAGGTAGAAAAGGTGCCCCTAACACTTACGCGCTTATTTCTATGAATTTATAGCAACAACCGATGTGAAAACAGACTGGATTTAGGTAGGACTTACGTAGATGAATTTTCTAAACGCTAATGATAACTACTAATTAGTTTGTGTGTATTTTGTCGCTTTGTAAGAAAATTTCTTATATAACTGATAATCGGTTTAACGTCACGAATTGACAAATTAATAATTTATGTGGAGGGGGAAAAGGGTGAAGATGAAAAATGATATGATTGATTTCGCACTAGAAACAAATGTGAATCCGTATTTATTGGGAAAATATGAGCCTATACATGATGAAGTTTTTGTTGAAGATTTAGAAGTCATTGAAGGGGAGATTCCCAGAGATATAAATGGAATTTATGTGAGGAATGGTCCTAATCCCAAATATGAAACGAGAGGCAGATACCATTGGTTTGACGGTGATGGTATGCTTCATTCAGTTCAACTTCGTGATGGAAAGGTAAGCTATCGAAACAGATGGATTAAAACAGCTGCGTTTGAAAGAGAAGCCGCTGTAGGAGAATCAATATGGTTTGGGCGTATGGAATCCATGGTGAAGAACCCAAAGGATATGCCACTAAAGGACACATCAAATACCGATGTTGTTTTCCATAATAAACAACTGATGACCTTGTGGTATATGTCAGGTAAACCATACAAAGTTAATCCACAAACGCTTGAAACGTTAGGAATTGAGGATTTTGGAGGAAAGTATAAAAATAATATATCAGCGCATACGAAAGTAGATGAACAAACAGGTGACTTAATGTTTTTTGATTATGGACCATTAAGGTCATCGTTGACATATGGAGTTGTATCGGCTTCGGGCATTTTAACGCATTGTGTAGATGTTGATTTACCTGGTCCACGCCTTCCTCATGATATGGCAATTACAGAAAACTATTCGATATTAATGGACTTACCGTTATTTGCGGACCCAAATGCAATTAGCAAAGGCCGATACAAAGTCGAATTTCACCGAGACGTACCTAGTAGATTTGGTATTATTCCTCGTTTTGGGTCAAATGAAAATATTCGATGGTTCGAAGCAGAGCCTTGCTATATATATCATACGATAAATTCTTGGGAAGAGGGAGATGAAATCGTCTTACTCGGTTGCAGAGTTGAGGAACCAATGCCTGAAGTAACAAAAAATGCTAGTCCTCTTGCGAGAATGTTAGCCTATTTACAGTTAAATGCTAGGTTATACTATTGGCGTTTTAATTTAACAACAGGCATGGTTAAAGAAGGACTACTTGATGATGTAAATACGGAATTTCCTACCGTGAACTTGAACTTCGTAGGCAGAAAATCACGCTATACGTACAATGTTCATATTTCTAACGAACAAACGTTATCGTTTGATGGCCTTGTAAAGTATGATACTGAAAAACAGAACTCTGAAACGCTCATGTTTGGGAAAGGACGATACGGAAATGAAGCAGCTTTTGCTCCACGTCAGAATTCAAATTCAGAGGATGACGGTTATTTAATTACGTTTGTTCACGACGAAGTAGAAAATCAATCTGAGTTATTAATTATTGATGCTCTTAATTTTGCTAATGGGCCAATCGCAAGGGTGAAAATTCCTGTAAACATTCCGATAGGGTTTCATGCATGCTGGGTCCCAGGTGAAAAGATAGATTAAGATACTGAATAGTTAGTCATCAGTAAAAAGATTTACTTGTTTGAAGTTCGTATAAAAAGGGTGCTATGGATAAAACAATTTGACTAAGTTTTTTTTCGTAAACTCTGATGCTAATGTTACTAAAAAATACAGGTCCCACAAAGGTTAGTTGTGTACTGACGACTACAGCCTAGATGAAAATATAGGAGGAAATTTATTGTATATATTAGGAGGTTACCAAACAGATTTTGCGAAAAATTGGAGTCTGCTTGATTTATCTGTATTTGACATGATGAAGGAAGTAGTAGAAGGAGCATTGGCGAATACAGATATTTCTCCCCTTGAAATTGATACTGCACATATAGGAAATTTTGCTGGGGAACTATTTAATAAACAAGGACAATTAGGAGGTTTATTTGCAGCTATCCATCCAGAATTTGCTGGAATCCCAGCATCACGTCATGAGGCTGCGTGTGCATCAGGTAGTATGGCGATACTTTCAGCTTCTGCTGAAATTGAGGCTGGACGTTACGATATAGCTTGCATTATTGGAATAGAAGAGATGAAAAATGTTCCAGCAAGGAAGGCTGCAGAATACTTAGGGTCTGCGTGTTGGCTAGGAAAAGAGGCGGTCAATGCAACATATCCATGGCCATATCTCTTTAGTGAAATTGCTGAAGAATATGATAATAGGTATGGGTTGTCTAATATGCATTTAGCTGAACTCGCTAAGAAAAATTTGTATAATGCGCAAAGTAACCCAAATGCACAAACAAGAAACTGGAAACTAGATAAAGAGAATTTTCTAGAAGATGAACAGAAAAACCCAGTAATTGAGGGAAGGCTTCGGCAAATTGACTGCGGGAGAATTACTGATGGTGCAGCATGTATTATTCTAGCTTCAGAAGCTTATGCAATTGAATATGCAAAGCGTAAAGACATTAGATTATCAACAATACCTAAAATTAAAGGATGGGGACATAGGACTGCTACCATGCTTTTAAGGGATAAAATGCAAGGAAGTAGAGATTCACCGTATGTTTTTCCTCATGTAAGAAGAACAATTTTAGATGCTTTGTTTAGATCGAATATTAAAAGTATTGATGAACTAGATGTAATAGAAACACATGATTGTTTTACGATCTCAGAATATTTGGCTATCGATCATTTTGGTTTAACAGCTCCGGGGAGAAGTTATGAGGCAATTGAATCTGGCATGATAACAAAAGATGGAAAGCTCCCAATTAATCCAAGTGGGGGGTTGATAGGGGCAGGTCATCCGGTTGGGGCAACAGGGGTTAGAATGCTTTTAGATGCTTATAAGCAGGTGACGAACACGGCAGGAGATTATCAGATAGAGGGCTCAAAAAATGTTGCTACGCTGAACATAGGTGGTAGCACAACTACAAGTGCAAGTTTCGTAGTAGGGGTGTAGCTTACTTCCCTATTTAATACAATAATTTGTATATGAAGGTGGGGAGATAATGGAAGCATATATTTTTGATGCAATTAGAACACCGAGAGGTTCAGCCCGAAAAAATGGCTCTTTACGTTCGATCAAACCTATCAATTTAATAAGCCCGTTGTTGAACGAAATTGTCCGACGAAACGACTTCGATGCTAAAACAATCGATGATATAATTCTAGGCTGTGTTACCCAAACGAAGGAACAAGGTGCAAATATTGCTAGAGTAGCTGCACTTCATGCTGGGCTACATCATTCTGTTGGAGGAATGACGGTAAATCGATTTTGTACTTCTGGATTAGATGCGATCAGTATTGCAACACAAAAAATTGCAACAAAAACTGATCATTTAATCATTGCAGGAGGTGTAGAATCAGTTTCTCGCGTGCCAATGTTTTCTGACAAAGGAGCCTGGTTCACGGATAGAGAAGTAATGCAAACTACTCAGTTCGTTCATATGGGTGTTTCAGCAGATATTATGGCATCTTTGTATTCAATTTCAAGAAGAGACGTTGATTTATATAGCATTGAATCGCATCGAAGAGCTAGTAGAGCAACGAAGGAAGGATATTTTAATAAATCTCTCATACCTGTGTATGCACAAGATGGTAGTTTATTATTAACACAAGATGAATGTTTTTTAGAGCATGTTAACGATAAAACTTTTTCTTCCATAGAACCGAGCTTTAAAGGAGGTGAAACAGATAAAAACGTATTATCTTCTATACCATCACTAACTGAGGTTACTCCTACACACCACTGGGGAAGTTCTCCTGCATTAGCTGATGGTGCTTCTGTCATTTTAATAGGTTCAAAAGAAAAAGGTGAAGAACTTGGACTACACCCGAGAGCTAAAATACGCATGACTGCAACTACGTCGGTGCATCCTCTTCTTCTTACAGGGGGATCAAATGCAATTGCCAAAGCACTTGATAATACGAATTTAACTGCCAAAGATATAGATATTTATGAGTATAATGAAGCTTTTGGTGCTACTGTCTTACACTTCGTTAATGATTATAATCTTGATCATGAGAGAGTAAACAGAAATGGCGGCGTCATATCAATGGGGCATGCATTAGGTGCAACTGGAGGAATGCTCCTTACCACTTTATTGGACGAAATGGAGAGAGTAGATTATGAGCTTGGTGTAGTAGGGATAAGCGGTGGGGCAGGTGTAGGGGCAGCAATAATTATTGAACGAGTATAACTATACACATTTTCTAGGTGTAGAATTGTATCCATAGAGATTAATGGAAACGATAACATTACTAAGTGAACCATTGTTATTGTATAGGATAATAATTATTAGGGGGAATGTAAGTGAATACTACAGTTATGCATGAAAATAAATTGTTTAACAAGGAACACCATATATTTCGCCGTTCATTACGAAAATTTTTGGAGAAAGAAGCTTTGCCTTATTTTGAACAATGGGAAGAAGAGAAATGTATTCCTCGAAAATTTTGGAAGAAGATGGGTGAGCAAGGATATTTATGCCCTTGGGTTGAAGAGAAGTATGGTGGAATCAATGCAGACTTTGGTTACTCGGTTATCATTGGAGAAGAGCTTGACAAAATAGGGGGAGGTCTAGGAGGAATAGGCTTACATAATGATGTTGTTATGCCTTATATCGACTCCTATGGGACAGAAGAACAGAAGAAAAGATGGTTTCCGCCAGCTCTAACAGGTGATCTTATTTCAGCAGTAGCAATGACCGAACCGGGCACTGGGTCAGATTTACAGGCTGTAAAAACAACAGCTATTCGTGACGGCGACTCCTACATTCTGAATGGTGAAAAAACATTTATAACAAATGGGATACACTCTGACCTCGTCATCGTCGTTTGTAAAACAGACCCACAAGCAGAACCTGCATATAAAGGTGTAAGTTTAATCGTCGTTGAAGATGGCACACCTGGATTCAAAAAAGGAAAGCAACTAAAGAAGGTTGGGCTACATTCTAATGATACTTCAGAGCTAATATTCGAGGATTGTCGAGTGCCAGTTACAAATTTATTAGGTGAAGAAGGAAATGGCTTTTATTATCTTATGGAGAAACTTCAGCAGGAACGACTCGTTTTAGCAATCGCAACTCAGGCTTCATGCGAAAGGATGCTTGAAATAACAATAAACTATGTGAAGCAGCGTGAGGCATTTGGTAGACCTATCGGTAAATTTCAAAACACGCGTTTTAAATTGGCAGAGATGGCTACTGAAATACAGATTGGTAGAACATTTGTTAATGATTTGATTAGCAAGCATATGAATGGTGAACATGTCGTTACTGAAGTTTCAATGGCAAAATGGTGGATAACTGACCTCGCTAAAAAGGTAGCGACTGAATGTATGCAGTTACATGGTGGCTATGGTTTTATGGAAGAATATGAGATTGCTAGAAGGTTTAGAGATGTACAAGTGGGCTCAATATATGCTGGTACAAACGAGATAATGAAGCAAATTATAGCAAAAAACATGGGGCTATAATGGACTAATTCCATAAAAACAAAATAATGTGCAAAAATAATTAATATGTAAATAGCACAAGTACCATGGACAAAACCCCTTTGAAGAAAGTAAAAAAAATGATGTGGAGAAAATTTCAATGTTAGCAGAAAAGTTGTTTTTACATGTATTAATTATTTTTGCACCAGTGTTATTTTATTTTGTTATTTTTGAAAACAAAAAACTAAATATCTTTAATCCTTATATATATGGTTTGATGCAAGGTACAGCAGCAGCGCTTTGTATGTTATTTTCAACATATAATTTTGGTTTGTATTGGGATTTAAGATATGTCCCTCTCGTATTATCATTTCTATACGGCGGACCAATTAGCGGGTGCATTGTAGTATTCTTTATTATTATGACTAGAACATATATGGGTGGAGAAGCTTTATTTTACGGATATATTAGCGTGCTGTTGGCAGCTTCCATTCCAATGTTCTTTTCTATGCGCTTTTGGAATTATGAGAAGAGTAAACGTA
The DNA here is from genome assembly GCF_051842895.1 of Cytobacillus sp. Hm23. NCBI lineage: Bacteria > Bacillati > Bacillota > Bacilli > Caryophanales > Bacillaceae > Cytobacillus > Cytobacillus sp. Hm23. The sequence goes on along the minus strand of NZ_JBPXRQ010000045.1, from coordinate 6,471 downwards.
TTGTTATAGCAGTCATAGTAAGCTTTTGGCCTGCATTTATTCAGCTTGGGATCTTAGTTAGTTGGCTTATATTTGATGGCAGTATAGATGGGGATGTTAAACAATTATTTTTTTATATTATAATTTTTGGAATCATCCTTAACATAGGTATTGGATTTGCAGCTAAGCTGTATGAAGTAGTTATAGAAAGAGAAAGAATGAAACAAGAAATACAAAATGCTGAGAAATTAAACACGATAGGAGAGTTAGCTGCCTCCATCGCCCATGAAATTAGAAATCCATTGACAGTGGTTAAGGGGTTTCTTCAGTTAATGGAGAAACAACAAAAGAGTGAAAATCTTGAATATCTCAGAATCGTCCTTAGTGAACTTGGAAGGGCAGAATCTACTATTAGTGATTATTTGAACTTTGCGGAACCTCAGTTTGAAAAAATTGAGAGTTTTCCTTTAAATGAGGTTATTATTGATGTTTGTAAATTACTAGAGCCATTTGCTTCTAAAGAAGATATACAATTGAAGACTTCCTTGAACTCTAGTGACCATGTATTAACCGACCGAAATCAAATCAAACAAGCCTTTGTCAATATTATTAAAAACGCAATTGAGGCCTCAGAAAACGGAGGAAGTGTAAATATTACTGTAACGAGTGAAGGTATGTACTTCTATATAATAATCAAGGATACAGGAAAAGGGATGACTAAAGAACAGCTTAATAGAATAGGAACATTATTTTATACAACCAAGGATAAAGGTACTGGGTTAGGTACGATGGTTTCGATTAGAATAATACAATCAATGGACGGGAGAATTAGTTTTGAAAGTCAACCTGATGTAGGCACAGAAGTAAAGATCGTCTTACCACGATTAAGGTAATAATAGTCCCAAACAAAGGTAAGAGACTATTATTGACTGTTGTTTTTCAAACTAAGAAATAAGCGATATACATTTTTCACAAGAATAATGCAATTAAATCTTAGCTAATTAAGCTACTTTAATAAAAATAGAATCAAAGCGTTTTGATTTAATATGGAGCTTATGATAATAAATCGGGTTTGAAGCGGTTTGCTAGCAACCTAGTCGCTAGCTTTGTGTCAATATCATAAACTAATAATTCCTGTGCATTCTGTTGTCCAACTATTAATCGTTCTCCTGATGGAGAGATTAAAGAAGAGGTGCTTTTTTGATTTTCTAAAGCATAATTTACACTCGCAAAATAAATGTCATTTTCTAAACTTCTACACACCATGGCTTGATTAAAAAATTCGGGATTATCAACACGACCTGTATATTGAGGATGAAACACAATGCTTGCACCACGCATAGCTGCCCACCTAACAGTTTCTGGATATCTAAAACCTTCATGGCAAATGACAATGCCAAATTGCACATTATTAATTTCGAATATATAACGCCCATCTCCAGGGACATAACCGAAAAAGTCTTCGTCTGGAGCAATTTGGTTTTTAGTTTGATACCCTAGTATTTCACCATCATTATTTATTACAAACGCAACGATATGGAATCCAAGTTCATCTTGCCACTCCATGGGAATAATTACGGCAGTTTTTGTTTGCTTAGCTAATGAACAAATTTTTTCTAATGCAGAGATTTGAAAACTGTGATTGTATTCATCAACTTTATAACCAACTCCTCTTAACCCAGGAATGATAGATTCAGGAAAGCAAATAAGGTCACAGTGATGATGAGAGGTCTGTTGTATCATTTGCTTAACAGTTTCTAACCCCTCGCTTGCTGATTTTGGAAACCTTGTTTGAGCCAATCCGATTTTCATAACCAAAACCTCCATTTGTGTAAAGAATAAGTAAATAAACCTTTTTGCCTTAGGTTCTTTTCGTAAAAATTCTTCCTTTTTTCACTTCATTTGAATCACTTAAACGAGGATGCATTTTCAAGGTATTTAGAAGAAAAGATGTCCCGACATTTAAGTTGTATCCCGTTTAGTTTTCTTAGCACATTAACCAATAACCAGTGAGAAGAAATGGAGTCACGAGCGTAAGGTTTATATAAAACGATTATTACAATTACAATTAGTATATCATAAAGAAAAATATGGAAAAGACTTACTGTTAACATATGAAATTGCAAAGCCTTAATCGTTGTAAAGAGCTCCCTAATGACAAAGCTTACTTGGATGATTATGGGTTGTAAACTAACAATTCCCAAGAATATGAATTATAATAAATATATAAGCATACCATTGTAATACGATCAAGAGGGGGAGATAGTAATGAGTAGAATAACTAGCGGCTTGTTATTAATAATAATTGGTATCTTTTTTTTGCTAGATACATTTGATGTGATCAATAATTTTTGGGTAACTCTTTGGCCTTTGACATTGGTTATTGTTGGTCTTGGATTTCATATTGGATTTTTCGCAGGGGGAGCTAAAAGGAGCTCTGCTGGGGTTCTCGTTCCTGGGGGTATCTTACTCGTTATTGGCTCAGTAATGCTCTTTCACACAACATTCGGCTGGGGTTATGCTATAAATACTTGGCCTATATATTTGCTGGCAGTTGCTTTAGGGTTATTTGAATTATGGCTATTTGGAGGTCGGGAAAACGGTTTACTAATCCCAGTCTCTATATTATCATTTCTAGGTATCTTCTTTTTTATCGATACCTTATTACCAATATCAATTTTTGAGTTTTGGCCTGTAGTGCTAATTATAATTGGACTTGGTATGTTATTTAGTACCAAAAAGAATAAAAATATGGACATCTAATGTATGGCGTATGTTCAACAATAGAAAATTACTCCTAAGTTGAACAGTCTTTGAAAGGAATTTACATATGAAACTAGTTGGAAATAAAGTAATATTAAGATCAATTGAACAGCAGGATCTACCAGTTTTATGGGATTTTATTTATGGAGAAGATGTACCAGAATGGAAAAAATGGGATGGACCTTATTTTCCTTTAGAAAAAGAAAGTATAGAAGAGTTTAAAGTGAGTATGGCAAAGCATATGCAAGAAGCGAGTTTGTTTGCAATAGAGGTGAATGGTAAACTAGTAGGTACGACAACTTATTATTGGGAATATAAGCCAACTCGATGGCTTGAAGTTGGCATAATTATTTATGACCCAAATTATTGGAGTGATGGTTATGGAACTGATGCTTTAATATTGTGGGTGACAGAAATGTTTAAACGTTTTCCGATCGAACGGGTTGGTCTAACAACTTGGTCAGGTAATGAACGAATGATGAAATCAGCAGAAAAGCTTGGAATGAAGCTTGAAGGGCGTTTAAGAAAATGTCGTTATCATAACGGCATTTACTATGATTCTATTAAGATGGGTGTTCTACGTGACGAATGGGAGCAACTGTACAATGTTGATTTGAGTAACATTCAAAACGAGCAGCCACAACCGTAAAAGAGACTATTTTATACAATAGTGCATTAATAAGCTATCAAATAGGAAAAACATATTCTTACATAAAATGTCTTACGTGTATATTCATGTAGTTTTTTAATTGTGGATCTAAAAATTTAGACGTCCAAATATGACGGTTTTGTAGTTGTTTCTCAGCTCTAACTACGAAAAGCAACAATCATTGCGAAAGCAGCCTTATCTAAGGGTTTTTTCGTAAACAGTGTTACTTTTTTTCCTATATTTATCTTTTTCCGGTAGAAGACTCTCACCTCAAGGAATGAGAAGGGCGAAGCCAATGAGTAGGTGTGAGATGAATGTCGGTTGGCGTCAGCCAGAACTATTGGTAGAATATACTTGTACAGATTGCTCTTTGAAAACTGAAGATATGAGGTTGTTGTAGGAATTCGTCTGCAACGTAAAATCTTCAACGCTCCATCGCCCACGCTCGCCGAAGTTGCGAAAACCAAGCTAAAGTAGGGAGCGTGTGAGTAAACGTACAAGCTTTGCTTTCAGGGTAGGGACTACCCGTAGAGCCTGCTAAATAACTTGCGGTTACGCTAGTGTTCGCAGGAATCTCCCACTTCAAGCGAAGCTAAGTGGTGAGTAGTTCAAGTATAACGGATTTGTATTAAATGATTTTTAAAGTCCTTGTCCTTGTAGAAGGCAATATGCCCCGAATGTTAGTTATATTCGTGTGTTAAGCTCCTAATTCGATAAGCAACATTTAATACTTAAGCAGCCTATATAATAGAGGTCAAGTTCAATATTTTTTAACTAGACCAATAGTTGTTGTGAACATCCCTCCCAAAGTAGTTAAGATCCCAACTGATAAACAGCTAGCAAAATATAATTTAGTAGCCAATAACATATCACTCGGGTCAGGGCTTCTTACGGATGAATGATTAAAAAATTTATTACGCATGAGATAATCTGCAAAACTATAGCTTTTAAATATAATTATGATACCAAATATTATTAAACCAGTTCCTGCAACAATAGTAATAATCTTTGAAAGATCCTTTTGTGACAATTCAATCCCCCCTAGAGAGTATTGTAATGGAACAATCTCCCAACGTAAATCTTTTTTATACACTTTTTCAAAATTACGTTACCAACTGTTGCAAATTTTAAAGGCGATTGATGGAGAAGTATAGTTATTACTTTGTTCAGTCGTATTGGACAAATTGTAGAAGTACATAATGGGTTAAGAGTTTGAATTGATTGATTTTGTTTGATTGATAGTATGACACAAAAAGGGATTGTATAACACACTTTAAACCTTTATTATTTTAGTACGTATGTTAGAAAATCTACTATAATTCCATCTTTGAAAGGACGCACATAAATGATCGAAACGATAACATATTTAAGAAGCGAGTTAAAGACTTGTGAAGACTGGGAAAAAGATCAGAGTGATTTATGGTTTTGGGATAAGCTCGGACGGCTACCTTTCAAACTGATTGACAGATTCACGCCTAAATTCATCCAAAAGAAGGTTGGGTTGATTCTTGATGAGCTTGGCTCATATATCCAATCAGGAGGCACTTATTTAAGCTCGATAGTTGCATTGAAAAATTATTATCCTAATCAAAATATCTTAACTTTAGAGGATGTAGAAAACCTGCCTATCGCGAGTATGGATGAAGCCGCTGCAAGGCTATCAATAAATCGAAAAAGAGCAGCCACTTTGCAGGGGGCAAGTACTGGAGTTGGAGGTATATTCACTCTAACTATTGATATACCTATGTTGCTAGGCATACAATTAAAAACTCTTCAGGACATTGCGATCTGTTATGGTTTTGATCCTACAGATAAAAATGAAAGAATTTTTATCGTGAAAGTTTTGCAATTTATTTCTGCTGATATTGTTGGAAAAAAAGCTATTTTACAGCAGTTGTCGATGTTTGACTCTAATCAAAATGAACAAAGCAGAGAAGTTGTTTCAGAACTTCAGGGATGGAGAGAAGTTGTATTTTCATATCGTGATCAAATTGGCTGGAAAAAGCTTTTTCAAATGATCCCGATTGCTGGACTCCTGTTTGGTGCTTTTATAAATCGCTCTGCAGTAAATGATATAGCCGAAGCAGGTACCATGATGTATCGAAAGAGGGCAATCCTTAAGCGTATAAAATTGCAAGAAGAAGAATAACTAAGAGCAAGGGAGAGTATGCCTTCTTCTTCTACATTGAAGCAAATACGGACATTTAAAGAAACAGGAGTAGGTACATATCATGAAAATGTTTTTATAAATAGTAGGAGTATTGAAATGGGGATTGTTCAAATAAATGTACTATTACTAATCAGTGGTATCATAATGTTGAACATTGGGTTTGATATAAGAAAAAGGTGGCTTATTTTTCTAGCCATCATTTTTCTTGTGATATCAATTGGCTTCTTTGGAATATGGTTTATCCATACAATATCTATGATACCAAGTGATTTTCATTGAACAAGAAAATAACGACGCATTCCCCTTCAAAATCTATTTGATTTAGTGGGGGTTAGTCGCTAAGGTCTTCATTCACCTTGTTCTTCAATGTATTTTTTTATTATGTCAATGGTAGCTCCTCCTGTAGTTAAAACCATATAACTACGGTTCCAAAAATAAGGTTTCCAATAGTATTTCGAAAGTTCCTTTTGGAACTCTTTTCTTATATATCTTGATGTTACAGTTTTATAGCTATTTATCGTATTAGCCAAGTTTATTTGTGGTGGAGCATCAAATAAAATATGAATGTAGTCCTCTTCTCCGTTCATTTCAATAATCTCGCAATTCCATTTTTCAAACAAGGACTCAGTGATTTCTTTTAATCGTTTCATAATATCTTCTGATATACATTTATGTCTGTATTTTGTAACTACAACTAAATGGTAGGTTAACTTATAATATGCATGTCTATTCTTGTTATAATTAATCATTTCAATCCCCTTTAAATATACAACTAATGCTTGAGTGATATCATTAAAATATCATATTATAGATTTTTTCGGAAGGAGGGTTTGAAAATGAAAATAGCTAAAACACTTAGATGTAAAGTTATCAATCAGTCTCGCATTTTCGATGCAACGGTTGATATTTA
>NZ_JBPXRQ010000044.1:0-33307 GCF_051842895.1 Cytobacillus sp. Hm23 | reverse complement strand
TTATTTTATCAGAAGTGGTCCTTATTTTAATTCAAAAATAAACAAAGCCGGTGAAATTTTACTCGTCGTAAAATTTCACCGGCTTTTTCATATCAGAGTTGGGTTTTGTCCCAGCCTCTATTGGTAGTTATCTATATAGTTGCCATCGTCGAAAATTTCTCGGGCTTCAATAGGAGTCCACTCTTTAGTGTATATAACTGGAGGAATTTTCTTGACCCTTAGGAAAAAGCTGATTTAACCAAATTATTGTTAGGCTGTGAATATTATCACCCGACTGGACCATTGAATATCAAAAATTCACTAGATTGATATGTGAACCTGACGAAACATGAAATTCGTCAGGTTTTTTATGCATTTTGACTCTTGTTATATTAAAGTAATCTAATAAAATATAAAAATATATAATAATTTTGTATAATTTTACTTTACTTTTATAAAAAATATAGTTTATAATTTCATTCAAGAGGTGATGGCAATGAAGAAAGATTTTGGTGATTCGATATCAAATAAGGTTTATGAATATCGTGTGCTTGCTAGAATGTCTCAGCAAGAATTAGCAGACAAAGTCGGGGTTTCCAAACAAACAATCTTTGTAATGGAAAAAGGCAATTATGTTCCCACTCTGCTGTTAGCCTTTCGAATAGCCGAATTTTTTAATGTTGATGTAAACGAAATTTTTACTTATGTGAAAGGAAATGATCAAAATGCTTAATTATATCACTAACGCAATATTTTCCCCTTTAAAGTCCTGGGCTGAGCAATCTCAAGGAAACTTTCAAATTCTCCTTGGAGTTGGTTTTTTACTGCTCATGAGTAGTATGGTCATTATTTTTGTATTTCGTAAGAAGATTGGGAAAGACGACGAACGGACAAATAGAATCTATATGAAAAGCAGTTACTGTATACTGATGATAATTGTTCTATGTGACTTGATTTTTCCTAAAGAGTATATGTGGAACATTTTTTTCTTGTACAAATATGGGCTGGCATTTCTAGCTGGTGGAATTTACTTAGCAATACAATATAAAAAGGATTTTTTATAAGGAAAGGTAGAGAGCAGGGCTCAGCCTTGGATGGAGGATTAGACAATGCTGGTAAATATGCTAACTAAGCGATATGGAAGTTCAAAAGTTCTAAAAGATCTTTCTTTAGATTTCAACCAAGGAGAAATCGTTGGTTTGATTGGCAGAAACGGTGCTGGGAAAAGTACCCTGATGAAGATTTTAGCTCAAACTATTCAAACCTATGACGGATCAGTTGCAGACAATCATCACGTAGGGTACTTGATTGAGGAACCAAAGCTATACAGTAATAAGACGGGATTATTCCACTTAACTTATTTTTCAGGAATTTATGGAAACACCTTCAAACTCAATGAATACGAAGGGCTCTTACGGAATTTGCAATTATTCGATGTGTTGAATAAAAAGGTGAAGGAATATTCTTTAGGAATGCGGCAGAAGTTAGGCATCGTTATTAGCCTACTAAATTATCCAAGCTACATAATATTAGATGAACCTACTAACGGCATGGATGTAGAAACGTCTTTTGAGGTTTTGCAGGAATTGAGAAGAATGACTAATGAACGAAATGTCGGTATTTTGATTTCTAGCCATAAACTAGAGGATATTGAAGCTATTTGCGATCGAGTTTTATTTTTAGAAAATGGCGTGATTGCTGGTGAACAGCACTTTAACAAAAATAAGCAACGAACTATCACGCTAGTCTTTGATAATTCGGTTGATTTAGCTACATTCGCTTCGAAACAACAGTTTGGAAGCGTAATCCATTCAGGTGACAAAGATATTCGGATTGAAACAGCTGTGGAAAACACTGAGGTTTTCGAAATGGTGAATCGACTAGGTGTCAAACTAATTGATTTTACTGCGGAGAAGAAAACCCTGCGTAATGTCTATATGAACAAATTCAGAGGTGAATATCATGACATTCAGTATTAACAAATATGTGGTTTACAACCTGAAAGAGCTGCTTAAAAATGGTTATCTATTTGTTGGTTTGTTGGGTGCTTGTGTACCCGCATTGCTTGTGACTTACTTTATCCTAAACGAGACCACACCCTTTAACATCAAATATGTTTCAAATTTTTATGGTATGCTCGGTATGCTCGCGGCAGTCTTAATGCCGCTTTATTTTATCAATAGAGACTACTCGACTAAAACGATTTCTCTGATCAATAATTCAGTGCAAAATAGGAGAAACTATGTTTTTGCTAATGGTATCATCGCTCTTTCGGTAAGTTTACTTTATACAGTGATAGGTATTGTACTACTTCTAGTTACGAAAACACTGGGTATTCCTGGTGAATTAAAGCTCTCTTTCTTGGCTGGATTCTCTGTGAATGTCTTTCTCTTGGTAATGACATATTTCTTATTTGGGTACCTTCTATTCTTATATGGTGTTCGTAGTGGTGCGGTTTACGGTATCTTAACAGCCATGTTGTTGTTTATCCACAATGCCTTGTATAAAATCAAAGGGATCATTCATAGCGAGTTTTTTTTAGAGTTAATTGAGAATTTTCCCGGCTATTTCTATCCAGCCATGGTCGGATCAAATCCGCTCTCTCCACTACAATATGCTATTGGATCGCTTACACTATTTGTTTTGTTTGTGCTTGTCCTTAAAAAGAGCGAAAAAATCGAAGTATAGGAATTGTTTTAGCTAATACGATAAAACTGTAACATCAAGATATATAAGAAAAGAGTTCCAAAAGGAACTTTCGAAATACTTCAGGGAAACTTATTTTTAGAACTTTAGTTATGGTTTTAACTACAAGAGGAGCTACTATCACATAATAAAAAAATATATTGAAGAACAAGGTGAATGAAGACCTTAGCGACTAAACACTATTAAATCATATAGATTTTAAGGGGAATGTGTCGCTAATTTTTTTGTTCGAAAAACAACTCGAAAACAGCCTTCTAAAAAGATGTTTTTCACATTAATTGTTGCTTTTCGGAAACTAAATATAATGCTAGCGTTCAAGGCATGTTTTTTTCTCTATAGACTATAACAATCATAACAACCATATCAGTTATTCAGTTACTAAAGCTTATGTGAAAAACCAACAAAGTTTATGTAAAGATCCTTTCCATAAGAAAAAATCATATTGTTTATCCAACAATAATGATTTATTTTGATTTCATCATATAATATGTATTCGAAAATCTTTGCTTAAAAATTTCTGACTCTTAAATGATATTTGTCTCCGATATTACCTGCAGGAGTATATACCTTGATTTTATATTTGCCAGATCCATATTGGTTTAAATCTACTGAATATAATCTCTCCTGTGTACCAGCAGATGTAGATTCTCCCACCAGACTTCCATCTGGAGCATAGACTTTATATTTATAATTGTAACTATCATGAAGATTGTTTAACCAAAAATTACATTCTGATCCTTTATTAAGATCTAATTCTACGTAATGTATGTTAAAGTTCCCGTTTAATATACCCTGAACATCAAGGTCAGCTACTGCGATGTTATTTTCAGTGTTTGCAGCAGTACTTAGTACTGGTTTGTCTTCTTCTAATAATATAGGAGCTAACAGAATAGTAACGATGCATACTGAACTAACCACTCCTAGGAATGGAATTAAGAAAAGTGTGAATTTTTTACTTCTATTTTTCTTATGTATGTTATTCTCTAACTTTTGTCTAAGTTCTAATTGTTTTTGGGGGTTCCAATGTATGTGGTCATCTAGTTTTCTTACATGGTTAAATGGATATTCCTTAGGACGATTGTTCATAAATATACCCTCCTTTCTCTAATTCTTTATGAAGAAGTTTCATAGCTCTAGATAAAGTAGTTGTAACTTTACTTTCAGACCACCCTAAAACTTCACTAGTTTCTTTAATTGATAGTTCTTCTATTTTCCTCAGGATAATAATTTCACGATATGTTGGTTTAAGTTTGCTAATAACATCATACAATTCTTTAACGCTTTCATTGATAATTATTACTTTATCTAACGAGGGACTACTTTCTTTCTTTTGCAGGGTTGGAACAATATGGTCCAAAACACTAAATCTTTTTCTTCTAATATGATCCATTGTTAAGTTATGAGCAATTTGAAATAACCAAGTTTCCACTTTTTCCTTATCCTTCAGCTGATCATATGAGTTATTAACCTTTATAAATGTATCCTGTGTTAAATCTTCAGCTGTATGGTAGTCCTTAGTAAGCACAAAAATAAATTTCAAAATACGACTACTATAAACGTCGTATAGATGTAGCACATCATTCTTGATATTCTCTTGTTTCATTCTCGTCCCCCCTAACAGTTGATTATAGAAAACCTTAACACAAATACTGTAGAGGTTAATTTTGGATATATAAGGATCTAATGGATTATAGATAGAAAAAACTCCATTTTGCTTAATAATTCGCTAAAAAGAATAAATATATTTATAGTTACTCGCGATATTTTATTTTTCTTCTTTTTTTAAAAAAGTGTGACAAATAACATGTACATTCGTCTTACATATGTATTAAAAAAATTAGGAGGAAAAATTATGAACGTATTTACTTACAGCTCCGCATAAAGAAGAACATAAAAGCAACAAAAAAAGATTAATGTTGATTTGGAAAATTATATTTGGAGGTTTTATAAAATGTCATGTCCGAGTGGGTCTTATTCTAAGAAAATAGTACGTGGAGAAACTGGTTGTACTTCACAAAATAAATGTGGATTTCTATGGCAAGATGATACATCATACACACAAATCTACGAGAAGTGTTATGACAATAAAACAGATGAGTTTGTTGGAGATTATTACAAAGAAACAGATTACGGTTCATGTTGTTAGTAATAAGTATTAATGATCAGGAAAATAATTAAAGATTAGTAATAGTATTAATGTTAAATTTCTAACCTCCTAAAGTTCATTTTATAAAAAAACGTCTGATAAAGACGTAAAGAATGACAACGAGGAGATAAGGGATTATAAAAAATATTTGGAGGTTATATAAAATGTCATGTCCGAGTGGATCTTATTCCAAGAAAATAGTACGTGGAGAAACTGGTTGTACCTCACAAAATAAATGTGGATTTCTGTGGCAAGATGATACATCATATACACAAATTTATGAGAAATGCTATGACAATAAAACGGATGAGTTTGTTGGAGATTATTACAAAGAAACTGATTATGGTTCATGCTGTTAGTAATAAGAATTAATGATCAGGAAAATTAGTATTAATATTAAATTTCTAATCTCCTAAAATTCATTTTATAGAAAAAGCGTCTGATAGAGACGTATGTAATTGACAACGAGGAGAGCAGGGGTTATAAAAAATATTTGGAGGTTATATAAAATGTCATGTCCGAGTGGGTCTTATTCTAAGAAAATAGTACGTGGAGAAACTGGTTGTACTTCACAAAATAAATGTGGATTTCTATGGCAATATGATACATCATATACACAAATCTACGAGAAGTGTTACGACAATAAAACAGATGAGTTTGTTGGAGATTATTATAAAGAAACTGATTACGGTACTTGTTGTTAGTAAAAGAAAAATTAATATTTATTAAACGTTTTAATTCTAAAAAAGAGATCGAATGAATTTTCGATCTCTTCAGAAAATTATGCATAAAGAAAGGGCGTACCGACAAAGAGGAGTTATATTATGAATAATATTATAAAGAAGTTACCTCACCGGAGGTTTTTAAAAAATAAATTAAATAATTTTAAAACAGGTTATTATCTACCCGAAAAATTAGTTTTAAATAATAAAAATGAGATTAGTATTGATAAGTTTTTTTCAAAGAATCAGTTCAATGTTTTTTTTATCATGAGTTCTTCATGTAGTGCTTGTAACTTAGAAGAGTTAGAAGTTTTTCTATCTGAATATCCATATTTTCATTATGTATTGTTTTACGAATCAAATGAAAAAAATTATCTTGAACTTAAACAACGATTTGATTCAATAAAGGTTTTTAGATGTGAAGCGTTAAAATTACAACAACAATTAGAATTTGATTTATTTCCATGTACTATAGGTACAAATAAACTAGGTCAAGTAGTTGCCTGTGGTTTATTTAATGACAGCACACAAATTAAGAGGGTATTAAAACCTTTGCTAAAAGTGACAAGCAATGAGTAATCGTTTCTTTGTTTATCATATTGTTTCAGAAATATGGAAGTTTAAGAAAATTCATTTGATTATTAGTATTTTTTTAATAGCTATATTTGCAATACAAGCTAATGCCAATATACTGTTATCAAAATATATCATCAACTCAATCGGGGATAAAAAACTAAAAATGACTATACTTTTAATTGTTTTGACATTGGTTTTTGAACTAGTCGTATTTGTGTTAAAATCCCTTAAACAACTTTACGATAAAAAAACACAAGAGGAATATAACATATATACAAGTAGGAATCTAATTGAAACCATTTCTCAATTTCCTGTGTTAGAAAAAGAAAATCCAGAATTTATGAGGAAGTATCAGTTATGGAGACAATATTCTCCGAAGTATTTAGAAACAACTGGCTATTATATAGTAATTGTACAGATGATTCTTACTTCTTTTATGTCAATTGTATATTTAATGCAATCACTTTGGTATTTAGGATTATTGGCACTATTAATATCATGTGTTAAAGGTTGGCTAGATTTTAAAATGATACCTAAACGTATCAAAGCAAATAATAGTGCCAGTAACTTATCTCATAAAGAACAATACATATTTTCAATGCTCAGTAACAGTGCATTTCAAAAAGAATTAACTATTCTCAAGTTGTTCAAATATCTAAATAAAAAGAGTTTAGATATTAAAAAAAATGTATTGAAATTAAGGCAGAATATTGAAATAGAAGACTTCAAGGTTAATATATTTGGCAAGATTCTTTTAACAGCTTCTTCGATGACTATACTTATTGTTATTTCTTCAATGGTAATAACAAATAAATTAACTATGGGAGACTATATATCCATTCCACTTGCATTTACTATTGTTGTTTCAAGTGTAGAGAACATCTTTTTAACAACTAACAGAGTACTTGAAAATCATAAATGCATCAAACAATATAAGAATGAAGTGAATGAATATAAGAAATTTCAACCAAAAGGAACAACTGAATTCAATTTTACGAGTTTAATTACTATAAGAGACTTAACCTTTAGATATGTTAATGGAGTGAATCCCGCATTAAATAAAATTAATATGACCATTCGTAAAGGTGAAAAAATTGTAATTTTAGGTGATAATGGCTCTGGAAAGTCTACTTTGGTTAAGTTAATACTAGGTTTATATCAAGCTCCCATGCGTAGTATATCGTATGATGGTATCTATCAGGAAGAGTTAGACTTAGAAACACTGTGGTCAAAAAGCAGTGTCGTTTTTCAAGATTTCATAAGATATATGTTGACCTTAAGAGAAAATGTTGCGTTTGGTAATATCGATAATATAGCATCTGAAGACAAAATTATAGAAACCCTAAATTTAGTTGGATTTGAAACACGCAAATTTAAAAATGGACTCTCTTCAGAATTAGGATTTATGGATGATGATTCTGTCAACTTATCAGGTGGGCAATGGCAAAGAATTGCTTTAGCCAGAGCACTCTTCGGTGAAAGTGAACTATTAGTTTTTGATGAACCCACATCAGCATTAGATCCGTTATCAGAATTAGAATTTTTTGATTATTTGCTATCAAAGATACAAGATAAAACACTACTAATTATTTCACATAGGATTAGTATAGCAAGTAAAGCTGACAAAATTATAATGATGAAAGACGGAGAAATTAAAGAGTTCGGTACGCATGAAGATTTAATTAAATCAAAAGGGCATTATTATAAAATGTGGAAAAAACAAAGGGAATGGTACACAAAACGTGAAAGGGAGATGGCATAAACAATGACAGCGAAAGTTAAGGATTGCGGCTTAAGTATTGGTGACGTTATTCCTGATGCTACAATGAAGAATTGGGATAATACATACATAAACTTATTTCCATTAAAACAAAGAACGGCGCTATTTTTTGTTTCTCTGGGCTGTTACAACTGTATAGATCTATTACCTTTTATTAAAGAAATTCAACTTCAATGGAACATTGACATAATATTATTTAGTTCTGGATCAAAGGAAGATCATGCTGAAATGGCTGATTATTTTAAATGGAGCTTCTCCATAATCAGTTTAGAAACAGATGATATGGAAAAAGTTTTTAATGTCACTCATTTGCCTTTTACAATAATTGTAGATGATGCAGGTAAAGTTATAAATAAAGGTGTTGTATACAATAATGAGGGTTTCAAATTTTTATATGAGGAGGAAAATTAGGTATGCAATCCAATTTATTAGTTTGTGACAATATGGAATACTTATCTATTGAAAACTTATATAAACTTGGGAAAGTGTTGAATCGTATAGAAATAGCAACAATTCCACACATCTCGCCTTTTTTTGTATTAATAAAGATTTTTTATATGGACCCAAAGAAACAATATGAAATGAATATGGTGATCTATGATGAAGAAGATGAAGTATATTTTTCATCAGCCCATAAAGTTGTCTATAACCAGAGAGAAAAAACTCAAATTCCTGGGGTGGATTTAAGTATTCGTATTGCTACCCCATTTTGCAAAGAAGGAGTTTATACTTGTAAATTATTTATTGATGACGTCTTAAGCGCTCAATACCCTCTGTCAATTGTTATCAAAAAAGAAGATATTTAATTGATTGAAACACTTGTTTAATCATGTTAGATAATAGATATGTGAAATAATCTAGCATGATCATCATCAGAATTTTCTTCAGTGTTTGCACTATCCGATATAATCATATGAAATTGTGAGGTATTTGAATGCAGTTACTTGACTTGATTATAATTATGATTTTCTACACTTCATTCCATACGAAAAGAAAAAGCTTAGTAGATTTAAAATATGAAATTGCTTCTTATCATATAATACCTAAAAAATTGTTAAAAGTAGTATCTTATTTTATACTACTTATTGAATTAACAATAGTCACTTTATATTTTTTGAATTCCTTTTTCATATTTAAGACAATAATTGCTGGTTCAGTTATTATTCTATTTACAATAGCGACTTTGAATAAAAAGAAAAAGGATGGGGTAACTCACTGTCGTTGTTTTGGTAATTTATCGTTGTTAAATAAATACCCCGTTACAAGGAATATTATAATTTTTATATTAATTATAATAGATTTAGTATTACATACCTTCTATATATTCCCGACGCCTGGACTTGAAGAAGCTGTATTAATTTTACTTATCGTTTATTTTATTGACTTAATTAACATTACAATAAAATTAAGAAAGTTAGGTAATTCACATGTTTGATACATTCACCTTCATGATAACTATTTTAATTCTAATAGTATCCGTATACAAATTACTAGAGTCTGCTTTCGGTAAAAAAGAATATAAGTTTATTAAACAGGGGTTAGAAAATTTAGATCTTTCAACAAGTAAAATTTGTGTTATTTCGTATACATCCCAAAACTTTGAAAAAATTGATAAGATTTTGAGCACTAAAATGAATCAACAATATATCATTATTTTATTTGCTCCTACTTGGTTAGTTAAACTAAAGAAAAATAATTGGGATAATCATATTGTTATCGATGGCAATTATAATAAATGGAGTATGCAGCTAAAAAGTAGTGATGGCTATATGCTAGTAAAGAAAAAAAATGCTAAATTTGATAGGGTATATCATTTAAAGGAATTCTTTGAGGATCAGTATATTAAAGGGGTTTAAAAAGTATACGATTAGAAATTATAGTTCAGCATTTGTAAAAAAGTTAATCCAATCAGCTAATTAATACTAACTGATTAACTGGTAGTTGGTCATCGTTACTATCAATATCAATAATTTAAAAAAAGACCACAATCCCATTAAAATGTACCCTTTGTAAAGGACATTTAAAAAAAGACTATGCTACTTTAAGGAGATGATTTCTGTATTGAACAGGAGTCATCTTCTTTAAGTTCCATTGATATCTATAAATATTATAGTAGTTCATATATGCCTTGATTTCCTTTTTTAGTTGCTCTAAAGTTTCACACGACTTTATACATGTCTCATCTTTAAAGTGGCCAAAAAATGATTCTTGAGGGGCATTATCCCAACAGTTTCCCTTCCTTGGCATTGATTGTCCTAGCCCAAATTTTTTAACCATTGCTTGATAGGTTAAATGCGTATAGTGGAAGCCTTGATCAGAGTGAATGAATGACCCTTCAGTTAATTTTACTTTCCTATTATTCTTCAACTTTAAAAGCGTGTCTGTTGCGACATCTAGAGTGATTCGATCAGAAACGTAATACGCTAATATTTTTTTATGATCCATCCTTAATGGTGGATAGGTATGCTTTCTTGCTATTACCATAAAATAAATAGGTTATATCAGTAAGTAATACTTTTCCAGGTGTATTTTGCTTGAATTGTCTATTTAATAAATTTGGTGTCACTGTGTGTTCTTTCGTCGCTTTCGCTATTCTTCGGTATGGATTTGCTTTTCTAGTAGGGCAAACAATATTAAACTTTTTCATAATTCTTCGAATCCGTTTTAAGTTGTAGTTGATACTAAATTGACCTTCTAGGGTCATTTTAATTTGGCGAGCACCTTTCTTTCTCCTTTTAAAGTTATATGCTTTTAATATATTTTCTTTTAAAAGCTCATCTTGGTTGTCCCTTTCTTTTCTAAGTTCCTGGGACTTTAATGTGAAAAAGTTGTAGTACCCAGAACGAGAAACACCAGCCAATTTACATAGGTAACTAATCATATTTTTTAGTTTGTATTTTGAAATAATTGATTTAATAAATAGAAATTTTTGTTCTGCAGCTATTATTATTTCTTTTTCTTCCTCATCCGCCTTTCTTCCATTTCAATAATTCATTTTCTGCCTTTAATAGATTGTTTTGTGCTTCTAAACGAGCATATTTTTCTTCTAATGACAGTTCTCTATCACTTGGTCTTCCTGAGTTTTTTTTCCTAGTGTCACATAAACCAGCTACGCCATTTGTTAAGTAAGCTTTACGCCAACGTTTACCTGATGAGCGAACACGATCTAAACCAATAATGTCTAAATCAAACCCATACTCCACAAATATTTGTGAAGAAAATTTCCCCTTCTCATTTTCAGTAATAAAAATACGTTTAAATTCATCTGTATAGGTAATTCCCTTAGAAGTAACGGATTTAACATATTGATTCTTAGACAGTATCTGAATTTCTCTGTCTGTAAAAGTCTTTTTACTCATTAAATTTTCCCCCCAATCCCTATTTTTCTTATTTATACAAAAATGTACCCTATAGGGAGACTTTTTTAAAGTGTCTACTCTATAAGGTACATTTTACATTGGTATGGGAATGTGGTCTTTTTTGTATGATTAAGAGGTAAACAACGACTGTAAGCATACAATCACTTTTTTTCTCAGTTGTTTTTAGTTGTTCAATTACTCAAGTCAAATTCACTAATATACCAAGATTCCATTGAACTAAGTAGATAAGGCTCCTAATTCTCTGTCCTTTGAAGTTTAGGTGCTGTATGAATCATCTAGTCTTGATATCGCTGGATATGTATAGATTTAAGCATTTGAACAACGTTGTCAACATCAATTGCACTTGCATTACTTAACTATAATTGTTGAAAATGTAAGCAGCCCCAGTAAATATTCCTTACGTGTTTCATCAGAACGGTTTTCCTTGTTGTTCATGACAATAATAGTAAACCATTTTGTAAACCGAAAAGTAATCAAATATTCTCTCTTTTTGGGATGACGAAGTAAAGTATCATTTAATTGATTGATGGATTATCAAAAGAATTAAATGTTAATATTATTCTTTTAGATGTATATGTTAATGAAGAATTGTCATCATTGGTTATGTAATTAAGAAAGGCCTTTTTTGTAAACTGTGCTGCTTTTGTTGTCCAATTAGTACCAAAAAGAGATTTTACATGTTAGTCATTGTTGTACAGAAGAAAAGGTACATGATTGTTATATTATTTGTACATTTATAATGTCTTCAAATTTAATTATATGTATTTCATCGAATTTATCGGTTACTCTAATATGCCTATGGAATTGATCTATAAAATGAATATATCCCATACATGGCTTAAAAGCACCGTTCTCAAAATATGTCACAGTCACTTCTTGTGTAAACTCCATAGCTTCTAGGACGGTACTATTTATTTCCTCTACCTCATGCTCATCTAAAATAGGCTTTTGCACCTTATAATAATCAGCCTTTGCTTCTTTCATTATCTTCATATGTTCAGGTTGTATAAATGCGGGCATCCATTTCATAATTCCTCGATCTTTCAAACGTATCACCTCTGTACTTATTATATACGAAAATATGTTCGTTTAGTAAAGAAATAAGTTATAAAAAATCTAGTTTTCTGCCTTCACAAATGATTGGGAATAACTTATTTTGTAGTCGGATAGGAATTTCCAACTTAATTACCCGTATTGATACGAGTAGAGGGGGGGGGGGATTTTTGCATTTATTTATTATATAGTTCGATAAAGAAATGTAAATTTTGTCTCAAATCAAAATAAAAATGTTAGACAAAATGAAAGAATACCCGAATTTGAGTACTCTTTCAATAGTAAAGAATAACGATAGATATATTTACTTAACCCAAGGTGGTTTAGGTTTAGGGTCTTCTTCTTTACAGTCGCAGAATACTAAAGTGAATAAACTAAGAAATCTGCAATCTGCATCGTCTGTTGCATCACTAATCTCAAGCATTCTCTCAAATTGCTTAGCAATATCAACGTCAGTTAAACTATTAATGGCACCTTCAACTTTATCCGCAATATCATAATCCGTTTTACAAGAATCACAGAATGCTAAAGTGAATAAACTTAAAAAAGTACAATTATGAGCCATATTATTCCTCATCCTCTCAATAAATTAATATGAATATCAAATTTATAGTATGTCTCATAAAGCTCTTATGTGTAGATGGTAGTACATATTATAAGAAATGTATTTATACCTATGAGGCAGAGCGGGCTTTACAATATTACTGAAGTGTGAAAACAAGAATAATTATGTTTGTGCTTCTTTGGGCACAAATGTTAAAATAACAATTACTTAAAATTAAAAAAGTTCACAATAAATCCAAAAATATAATACTATATTTTTACAATTATGTGATAAATTAGAATATGGTTATACATAACCATATTTCTCTTTTTCATTTTTCTAATCCCTAGAATTATCTAGGGATTTTTTTGAGTTAATCAACAAAATGGATGTTGTGTCTATTAATCTCCAACTGTGTAATGTCAGTTAAATCTTATTTATAAAACTCAGTTGTGTTGGCAACATCGTTTCACATAAAATAACGATGATCGCTGTACGTTACAGTTTACTTGTTGAGGTCAGTTCACCGAAGAATTTTTACTTACCCGTCTAATCAAAAATAAATAACTTTGCATACAATACTCCAAACAAATTATGAAAAGAGGTTCTATTATGGGTGCCTATGTTTCAAAATCCTCCTGTTGAGGAAGTACCAAGACGCTCAGTACGGAAAAGATAGCTTGCTGCGATTGTCCGATTGAAATTGATTCACGAACTGGTAACATTAACCTTGTTTGTGGTGAATCTATGCCGATCTTTGGTGGGAATTTTTAGAGGTCGTTTGTCAGGAACAATTTCTGTTGGAAATGACTCAGCATGTGGACTTCGTGTTACTATCACGACAAACG
Organism: Cytobacillus sp. Hm23; assembly: GCF_051842895.1. NCBI lineage: Bacteria > Bacillati > Bacillota > Bacilli > Caryophanales > Bacillaceae > Cytobacillus > Cytobacillus sp. Hm23. Next base: position 19,573 of record NZ_JBPXRQ010000044.1, on the reverse strand, counting down.
GTGTAGATGTTACACTAGATATTCCTCGTCCAAACCCTCCAGAAGAAACCATGCAGTAGGTATTACATATACAAATGCTACTAATATAACAGTTGCCTGTATGAGTGATGGGGGTGGGGATTGTATTGCTGGCTATTCTTATAAACTCATCGATAGATGTATAAGTCCGTCGCTGCCTAGCACTAATCCTTAGTTTCAACTTAGCAAATCGCCCTCATACGAGATATTCTTCTTCAAGTGCGATCGTTTGTATTTCGATAAGACGTTATAAATAACTTACTGATAAGATATTTGCTATTAAACAGTGTAAGTAATTAGGCGGATTTTCTTAATCTCTTACGCGTCTGTATTGGCTTTTTCTCTAGATGAAGTTAAACCACTGACATTGACTTAGGGTAATTTCATCCAGCTTATAACATTAGATTTATCTAGTAGAAACACTAACAAAGTTTTTTCTTTGTTAAATGTAACTAAAATAGAAGTGATATTATGACTGGTGAGAATCTGGATGTAAATGTAACTTGTGATGGAATTAAAAAGGGGCAGTATAGGTTAAGGGAGTGCAGTTGAAAAACTAACGCAATGCGACTGTCATAGTTTGCATATGATATAAGTACAAAATATGCTGGCTTAGAGCTTAGATAGTATGTCAAATAATAAGGTGCAAGTATACAACGTTAGAGCAGTTGGATTTCATAGAGAGGTCGTCTTAAGTGAAATTAAGACAATCCAACAGGAGAGGGAGAAGTAGCTGTTAATTTTACTTGAATCGATATAATACAGCCTATAACTTTAGATTTAAGAGGCATGGAAACGAATGCCCACAAAATATTTTCATTTTTAATTAACTAAAATAGAAATAATAGTTGTGACTGGAAAAAATCTAATTGTAGAGATAGATTGTGATGAAAAGACAGAGCCATGTAGTTAAGTTTGCACGATGTACATGACGTGTGGTATCCAAAGACAAAAGAGTATTTAAAAAAGAAGTCAGTACAAATAAGGAGACATAATGATTAATGAGTCTATTAGTTCCAGTTATCAGTAATGAAAAATTGGGACTTTGTTATTTTGCATAATAAATAAGATGTTTACATTACGGCATATGGAAGCTACGCCCCTTCGTTCCTCTTAACTCTTAGACAGGAGAGAAAATAAGCCTAAGCTCTTGAAATCGCCTATAAGCTCATAAAAAAACTATTATCCTGTACATGTGGTAGCTATACGTAAAATAGCATATCTCTTCTTTTGGAGGAAAGTAATAATGTATTATTACTTGAGCTGTTCGTATGGACTAACCTCGGAAGTTACCAAGATTTTAAGTACCTTAATTTGGACAAATTTAGGATATCCAACAGGTTGAAGTTTGAAAGGGATTAAGAGAAGTTGTCTTACATATTTTTATAATTTTAGAGGGGAAATCCACGTTTTATAGAATAAGAATGATAGAAAACTAAAGGAGTTGATCAAGATGATTAGACAAAATGTTTCAAATATGTTAAGGGATTCTTCAAGGGTGATTAATACAATATAGAGAGGAAACTATTTTTATATGGCTATGGTTGAAACTAAAAACATTATTATAAGAAATTATGTGGATGAAGATGCAGATAAAATTGCACAATTTAATTTTGTATTAATGCTTTCTTACCGATACAATGGAGATTTTGAACCAAATAATATTTTCTGTGCAGCTGACTCGAAAGGAAATATATACGGAGTTGGTCATTTAGAACTTGATCAAACATGGTTTTTCATAGATACAGATAACAAGCCAGCTAACTTTGTTTATAAACTTAATATAGACATATCTTTAAATCCAAATTTGAAGTGTTCTCACGACTTAAAAAATGAATTATTGAAGTCTCTTATGAAGAGAGCTGAGGAATTAAGAAGTAAATATCCATCCAAAAAGATAAAATTAACTCATTTCATAGAAGCTGATGAGCTTGAAGAAATTAATTTTTATTTATCGAAAGGTTTTGTTTCAAAGAGAACCCATTTAGTAATGAAACGGGATTTAACAGAGGAGATTCACGAGTATCCACTCCAAGAGGGTATAAAAGTGATTAACTGGAAAATGGAAACTCAAGAAGAGGAGGAACAATATCTTAAAGCTGAAGCTGAAGGTGACTTGGAAGGAGAATCTTGGAGTTTAAATAAGTTAAGATGGACAAAGGGTGGATCAGAATGGGATACGTTTACAGCATTTTGTGGTGACAAAGTAGTTGGTAGTGTCATGACTTGGGGAATAGGAGAAAAAAGAAGTGCAACAGAAAGTATTTTTGTATTGCCTGAGTGGAGGAGAATAGGAATTGCCAAATCATTGATTACACAAGCATTAAAGTTTCTCCAAGAAAAGGGGAAGAATGAAGCTACTCTTTGTGTACTCGGACATAATAGTAAAGCCATTTCATTATATTGTTCATTAGGGTATAAAATGCTATATATTAATCTGGAGTTTGAGTTGGATATATAGTGTTTTTATATTATTATATAGAGGAGATAGAACTTATTATAAAATTACTTGAATTTTATAATAAGTTTGTCATTGAAATATCTATTAACCTTAAAAGCATACATTGTATTGCACTCACTGGATGGTATGAAAACAGCCCAACTCTATTGGTAGAGTTGGGCGTTTCTTATAATTGACTAGGAAAAGTGGTGAGGTTGATAGACAATAACTCTGAATCAATGGTATATATTCCTATGTTAATGACTGTCACGCTATCATATAGGTCATCTTTCAAGAGGAATGCTCAATTACATAAGCCAGTTTATCATCTAGAGTAAAGGCGACAATGTCTGGAAATATTCCCACCTGAATGGTGATAATTACATTATGTTTTTTTACATCAATGACCGACACCGTTCCTTTAGCTAAGTAAGCGAGTTTTCTATGGAAAGAAAGGTTGGGCAGTTACAACATTATCTCCAACAGGTAAAGTAAGTGATCAAGCTATGAGTTTTCACATCAATCACAGTTGTCGTCATATTCGAACACGTCTGCTACATAATTATTACTATAAAGATATGACAAGAGTAGCTTAACTGATACTACATTACTAACTTAAGCTATTAGGAATAATTGGAAAACAAGCTCTAATGCCGAGGTGTTAATTTCTTTTTATTTTTCTCTTTTTGTATAATTTGTTATTTTTTTCAGTTACATTTGAGTAACTGATGTGTATTAAATTTATATAGCCCTTAGAAAAAATTACTGGTGTCTAGCTCGAATTACGAAAAGCAACAATTAATGCGAGAGCAGCCTTTGATGATTTTTCTTTTTGATTTGTTAACACGCTGATAAGGAGAGAGGATATGAAGAAGTTAATGAACTTGTATGGTTTTTTGCTTTTTACTTTATCCCTTACATTGTTGGGTTTGCTTCTTTTAATGAATAGTGCTAATTATGGTTCAGTTACAGCAAGTAAATACTTGAGAGAGAAAAAGGGAGGAAGTATGAATATTGAAGAATTCTTAATCATTAAAGAGGGATACTTATATTCTTATATTACACTAGGTGGAGTAATGTTTTTCGTGGGGCTCTTATTTTCTTGTCTATGTTTATATAAAATTTTTGATAAAGATAACAAAAGTCACCAATAGAAAGCACTATTATAATAACGTTTTTTATTTATGATCTTTTCGAAAACTTTGTTGCTTTTGTTACTAAATAAAATATAGTACCATCAAGGTTTAAAAATAAGCGAAAACTCTGCTTTTGTACTTTTACATGCAGGGTTTTTTCGTTTTCGTAAACAAGTATCCAAGCTGTTTTTTTATACATGAATACTATGAAATTACCAAACTAAAAGGAGGTGAGTTAATGTCTGTTGAATTAGGACAACCAACTATTGAAATTGTAACGGATGTAACACAAGCAGATGTCGGGATAGGATTAACTGAAACAGCGATTACGGGGTTTATTGACATTGAGAAAGTAATTATAATAGGTGATCGAGTTGTCATAATAGAAAAGAAGTTGCCATTTTCATATTCAATTATTACCGGGGTTTTAGAAGGGTAAATGAAAATTATTAAATCGAGACTAGGGTTGGAAACAGCCCTAGTTTAACTAATAAACGAACTGATTCATTTGTGTACTAAGGTCTTAAAGTAGTCTATTTTCAAAAAAATATGCAAATTCTTCTTACTTATTCGTAGAGCAGGAGTAAGGGAAATGAGTTGTAAACGGGTATTAACAAATCACAACTTATTAAATTTTGAAAATACAAAAAATTAATAATAATCTGTGGTTTCCTGCACGATGTTCTATGATACGATTGAGTCGTTTAATAGTAATAATAAATATAAGGGATGTGGTAGAGTGAAAAAAATTATTTTTTTATTAATCGTCATAGTACCATTGATTATTACACTAAACTACCAAGTACACGCTTCGGAGAATTCTAGTGAGCTGTATTATGACATAACAACAGAGGCTTTTCCTAGCATAGAACCTGAGGGGTTTAACGATTTTGTTAATCAATATTTCATAGCAACTCATACTCCACATCATAATGGGTATGACAAAATCTATAGCACGACTGAATCACAGATAATCGAAGGGAAATTTCAATATGGAGATATAAGAAAAGACCTTGAAGGAGAATGGGTTTCAATTTATTTATGGTCATTTGCTGAGGACGATGTTATTTGGAAAAAGATAGGTAGGGAAAAAACGAATTCAGATGGTCGAATATTTTATAATATCCCTGAAGATCAAAACCTAGATAAGGGATTGCATTTAGTTAGATTACATGTTGAAGGTGATGCAACCTTTACAAATATGTTTATTAAAGTCATTGACATAAATGAAAAATTTGTTGTTTTTGATATTGATGGTACGTTGACAACTGATGACATTGAGTCTGTAAAAGAGTATGCTGATGAATATTTTTCAGAGGAATACCGGGCAGAAATGTACGAAGGTGCTAATGAGGTTGTAGATTTTTATGTTGAACAAGGATACAATATTATCTACTTAACTGCTAGACCATATTGGTTATCAAGTGTTTCGCAAAAATGGCTGATTGATAATGACTTTCCGTTTGGATTGCTACATACGTATCCGGAAGGGTCTTTTTCTGATGACGCAGCAGGCTATAAAAAAGACTATTTACTAAGTGTGTTGGATAGAGAAGGGATTATAGACTTTGCTTATGGAAATGCTTTAACAGATATAGAAGCATATTTAAATGTTGGATTAAGCAAAGAACAAGTGTTTATTATCGGAGAGAATGCTGGTGTGGAAGGAATTACACCTGTTAATCATTATCCAGATCACTTAATGACACTTAGAAATCTCCAATAGATCTGATAGAGCAAATATTAAGGAATATTTGCTCTAACTGTCATGCCTAGAGAACCTATGAAAATCATATTTGGACAAAAAATATTACTTAGTTACACTCTCATTTTTATGATGTGTCCCTTAAAATTTGATGCAAATCCCTCCTTGACATTGTTTCATCGTATTAACAACAAAGAGACTACTACTGAATAAGTAATACGGAAAAAATACAAACAACCCGCTACTTTCGTTTAATTGTTATGGAATTTACCCACAATGATAATTATTAGTTATTCATATCATTAAAGTTATGCTAATCCTTTGTTTATCTTAGGATTCCTTAATCTTTTTTGCAGGAAAGCTATTGAATATTGGACCAGGTAAAGCTGACCCTCGGTGAGTTTTTCGGGGTGAGGGTACAAGTTCATGTACCCGGGGATTCTTATACTCTTTCTTCTTTATCTTTAGTCACATATGTACCCGCGATAAAGTCATGAAGAGAACGACAATCTTTACGAATTAACACCATTAAAATGCTGATTAGTAAACCAATTCCTATTGTTAAAATATATATATATTGTGCAATGAATGTACGAATGAGCATGGTGAAATAAGTAACATCAGCACCATTCTTTTTAATAATTCTAATACCAGATAGTCTTTTTCCAACAGTGAAACCGCGCCAAAGTACCGGAATTAAAAATATATATAGGATGTAGATAAAATCAATATGTAATATGTCTATCCCAATAAAATAATGACTGAAAATTACAAGTGGCAAGTATACGCATATAATATCTAATATTAAAGCACCTAAACGCTGAAAAAATCCTGCTGGTTGATTTAACATCATAAGCACACCTCGATCCTACATCATTATAAACCGTATATAAGGTGCATACTAGAAAAATAGGATTGGTAAATATTACAGCATATAAAGCTATCTTTTTATATGGCTATGGTCTAGTAGTAATGACTACCATGGCAAATGTTGTTCACTGTTATATTTATTTCAAACTCTCTAATCCACCTTTTCAAAATGAAGAGGGCTTTTTAAATTCAACAACAAATAAATATATTCATATAAATGTCTAGCAACAAGCGGATAATTGAGCAAAATATGTCATTTTTTTCTTGAATCGTTTCATAAGAAAAAAACACGAGTATGACTCTTTTGCTAGAATGAAATAAGAAATACCTTACTAGCTATGGACTTATCTATCAGATTTATGGAAAACGTCACTCAAGGAATAGCGTTTTCCTTCTATTTGAATGTGAGAAGGGAGAGGAAAGATATTAGGGATGTCAAACAGTATGAAAAAATATCAGGTGAATTGTTTAAAGCGTTAGGTTATGTAGACGATTTCTTCATTAACACAGCTAATAAATCTATAGATGAAATAAAAGAAGCAGAGTATATTTTGAATAGAATCCAACAAGACGTATCTCTTATGAAGTTAACTATTAATAGAAGAAAAAAGACATCTAAGCAAAGTAGAATTGCAAAATGAGGTGAACAAGTTGAGTAATAACAATAAGAAACCAGAGCTAAAAGGATAGATTTTTTGGATCATTGCTTTAACTCTTGTAGTTGTCATTACTGGATCATTAAAATAGGTATACACCTTATCACAAGACTCTTTGCGTAAATTTTGTAGTTTTTTACTTGCATTTGAGTAACTGATCATAGTCTGTAGAGAAGGAAAAATGCCACGAATGTTCGTTTTATACGTGTTTAGTTCCTATTATCCATAGCAACAATACAACCTATCGCAAAAAGGAAACAAGGCTTTAATTTTTTAAAAATTATTCTCATTCAATCCTCGTAGCTTATCAATGATCATCTAATGGTTCAAATCCGAACATAGCTACACTTCTATTACCCTTAAAAAATATCCCTCGTTCAAAATAAGTAACAGTCACTATTTAATAGACCACGTGGCTCATTTTCTCTCTAGGATTTTTTATACACCAATAATATTTTAGTTGTTTTCTATATTTACAAGTTTTTTTTTGCAGTTGTTGAATGTCTTTTGATATAGAAAGTTGCTGTTATTAAATAAGCTAATGAAATTCACAGCTTTGATAGTCATATAAATGTTTGATTTAGGATAGGGTACTTGAAGAAGTTTCACATTTTCGAGAAAGGGTTATTTCGACTTGTGCCTTTTTTTAATATCATGTCTAACCAATTTACTCGTCACGGATTCATCGATTCCATCTTTAACTGCACGTTTTATTATTTCATATAAGGCGATTAAGAGGATAGGGATAGAAAACAAAAACTCCAACAAATTCACTCCTAACAAAAAGTAATTATTTACTAGGTTAAAAACAATTTGTACAAAGTATAATATGCAACATGATTTCTAACTAAAAGTGCCTCTATTGTTTAAGCATAGGTGTTAAAAATAGTTAAGCCTTATCTCGTTCTTCTAGTAATTTTTCCATCATTTTCTTTGTCATAGATTTATCAACTCCATTTTTAACAGCTCTTGTAATAACCCAATACATTGCGAGTAGATTGACAAACCAAAACATAAGAAAAAAAGTAATAAATATAAAATCAATTGAATAACCAAAATCCAATTATATCACCCCTTTTTATTGTTGTACCTCTTAAGTTATAACATTATTTATACATATTTAAGGAGTGAAAAGGTTGCCTCGAAAATCAGTGCTCACAATGGGATTATAGTGATTAAAAATCAAGGCACCCTGGTCAGTGCATATTTATATTGAGGGTCTCACCATTATTAAAACGAAGATTTTCTTTATTAAAAGTTATTAACCCTTTACATTTGGGGCATGTGACTGTAGTACCTATTATGATGGTAAAATCATAAGTTCTTCTATCATAAATTTTTACTGGTGAAGGAAACCAATATATACATTCTTGGCAATGGATTTCAAGTGAATTTATATCAGTCATGTATACACCTCCTTATATTACTTATTCTATTACTTACAATAAATACCTTTTTATTTAAATAGATGTTTGAATACACATGATAAATCATGTTTGTAGGAGGATATTTAGATGAATAAGAAGATAGAAAAAAGAGGCCTAGCTTATCATATTAACTAGGCCTACTTTAAGAAGTCATATTTATATCAGCGAATTTTAAGATATAAAAAAAGATATTGCTATTAGCTAAGGTGCAAATTTATATCTTTGCATATGGTTCTTTTCGTAAATTTAGTTACTATTTTCACCAAATTTGTATTATTAGAAATGGATTTAGGTGTTAGGCATCATATTACAGAAGAAGAACAGATGCTATTAAAATGAAAACAGCCTTGCATAAAAATATATTAATGATACCACATTTGATTAAATCGGCATTGTAACAACAAAAAGTTATTATAGGAAGCAGGTTACGTAAGAAAGGGAACTTTTAAGCATCTAAAACTGTATACACGTCAGTGGAAGAAAATAACGGTTTGAATGTCATATTTTCAGCAACTTGAGTTTCAATTGTATAAATACCTACTTTTTTAAAAGTTATAAGAAGAAATCCACATGATAATTCATCATTAATGGTAGAGTTAAAGATTATTGTTCCGTTTTCATCAAAGTTCAGAGGGAAAAATTGTCCACTTTCAGAATCATATGAAAAAGTCTCTATATCCTTTCCTTGATTAGGGTCTGCTAATGTAGAAAATACTGTCACCTCACTAGGGACTTGATCAGAAGTTGCTTGAAAGCAAGAAAAAAAGCCTTGTTGCTCATCAACAACAAGTGTGTTATTTAAGGTTGTATAAAAGCTAATAGACATATTGTGTACACCTCCTTGATCCAAGGATAATTATAGTTTATTCACTCTAAACGATAATTGGTTGTATATTAATACTATGTGATATGTTTGTTTTACATTTATGAATGATAAGTAGTTTAGCGGATCTTTATAATAAGGAAGGTAGTAAAATGCTCTTTGAAACTTTTTTCACATAATAGATTAAACGTTTAGACTAAAGCTTATTCTCCTGACCCACGATTTAATGTGTGCAACCTCCCTCAAGCAGTGTTAATTGACCTAAGTGACTCATATCACTATTCTGAATCTTTTTCTACTTTACACTACTCTTATAGTGTTAAGTAGAAAAGTAGATAGGGTATGAAGGAGTCTGTTTAATGACTAACTTACTACAAATGATTGAAAACAAAAGAGAAGAAATGAAAGAAATAGCTGAAAGGGAGGGACTTACAAGTGAGAAGGTAATTCGATGTAGTCAAGAATTAGATGAGCTATTGAATGATTACCAAATATCATTGGCAGTGACGAAGGACTAACATATTTGTTAGTTTCGGATTCAACTTAACTAGTACATTTGTTAAAAACATCTCCTTTTTTGCACGTTTTCTTTTGTCATAGATTTTTATTTCCATCTATAAACTAAGTAATTTATCCAAGCTTTGAATTTTTTACTGAATAAACGATTTTGAGACATTCTTTTATGTGAGAACTATTATTTTCTTATAGGGTGTGTCAATTGACATGATGTAGGGGGAGAATAAATGACTAAAAACAATTCTCCAGTTTTTCTTTCTACCCAAGAAGAAAAACCTATAGAATTCCCCTTAGACGGAACTAGGGTAGAGTTACTAAGATTAAGAATACCAGAACATTTGTATGGAAGACAGGCGAAACTTGATGGATTCTTTCAGTCAAATTTCTTTGTGGTTGGTATGAATGATAATATCGAGCCCGTAATATTACCCTACAAATATGAAATCGGTTATTAAGGTTGTATTAGCTGAAGCTAACTACTCTCCTGCTTCTTCCATATTATTAGACACTGTGAGTGGAGTACAGCAGTCTGTTCAATTATCACCAATCCAAACTTTACTGTTTCCTTACCTTGTGTATCAGGAGACCTTTTTGTTTATGGCTATCTGTCGTTGAAACTCAAGGGGGTGGCTGGAGCATTTGTTAATACTAGATCAATGAATGCCTTATTAATTCATTAACATTGACTATGGAAACCTCAAACATGACATGGTTCTATTTCATAATAGCCCTAGTTAACGAATAGGAATGCTTCATTGTGGATTTAACAAAGAGGCTGGGACAAAAATATTTTAACTAAATAGAAGCCGAACAATGGTTGTAGTTCTAGTTACGCCGCTCCTGAAATATACTCCGCTTTCCACGGGAAGCTGGCAAGCCTCCTCGTGCTACGCTCTGCGGGGTCTAGCCGTTGCTTTTCATCCCGCAGGAGTCTACGTATATTTCATCCGCTAAGTTATTACTTTGTTCGGAATTTTAGTTAAACACTTAAGTTATGTCCCAGCCTCAATATAAAGGAGGTGAATTCAAGAGAGATGATTATAAATTGTAGATACCAGCTGTAATACTTATTTTGTGTATTTTGTTAAAAAATATGCACCGATTAACAATTCTATCTAAAGTTTAGATTTTTTAATTATTAAAAATATTTTACATACGATCTTATTGAATGGATCAATTGTCACAGTTAGATAAATTGTCATGAAACTTCTTGTTAGTAATATTTACTTATTTTGGAAATATTCTATTGTGATGGTTTAAAATGCCCTATATAATGAGACTGATTAATATGAAGATGACTATAATTCGCTTTGTCAGGATATTTTAATTTGGAGGTGTGGCTGTTGAAAAAACTAATTACACTTGTTATGGTATTCGGTTTATTAGCACCTTTCAGTGCAGGTAATGTCGAAGCATCAGGTAATTGCGGTGGGAAAACCGAAAACCCATGTGATGTTCATTAAAAGTTGTATATGTGTTGCTTTTCAATCAAAGAAATAACTACGTATAAACCAAATATTCGTGGCATCTTATCTCATTTTAAATCAGGTCATTTTCATAATATTATTTATTGCTGTTATAACTTAGTCTCAATTGCAACTAAATTTATGAAAAGAACCTAATAAAAAACATGCTAAGCTACAAGAATATGATCATACTAAGTACATTAGGAAATTATTGCTGACTAGATCAAAGCTATTTTTATTTTTTTGTCTGGCCCACACCAAAAAGGATAGGGGAACATAATTTAAAATGGATGGGATTGCTTCACTTCACATTAGCCCCTACTTTTGGAGCAGGGGCTTTTTTTTATTGTATTAAGAATCAATGATAATGCAAAATTTCCTAGAGTATTTACACCTATACAGAGCTGCTAGAGCCTAAACAACTGTAAATAAGAGTATTATAACTTTGCTTGGTTGTATTAATTATTTTACGTACTAACATTAAGACAGGTGTCATTTATATTCTAACTTACACATTGTATCTTCAACGAAATGTGAAAAGTGTAAGGGGAAGTAATATTTTGTGGTAAACAGTCAAGTTTTTAGATTAAAACGTGTTGCATACCTCTTTAATAATTTGAAACTGTAACTATAAAGGTATTTATTACGAAACATTATAATAATGGTGTTTTTCATTTTACCTAGCTGTAAATCTCCCCAAAAAACTTCATTTTAAATTTATACTCAAATGACGAATACTCTTTTTTCCAAATAAATTCTCAATCATAAAGATATAAATGTGTTGAATAACTTTTTCACAAATTAATAAAAGTGGAGACTATATGCGAATATCAAAATATTAATGGTTTTGATTGATATCATTAGCATATTAAAGGTATATCTACATTAAAGTCTTCTAATACTGTTAGACGGCAAATAAATATTTGAAAAATTTGTGTTAATATTTTGTGAAAATAAATATAGGAGGAGTATGAAGAGAGATAGTGTTGCTAAAGATATTCTTCATCTTTATGATCTATACTGTGGTCGGATTTTTAAATTTATTTTTGTACTTACTAATGACTACTATATTGCACAAGACTTAACTTATGATACATTTATGAAAGTGAATAACTCATATTATCAATTAAAAAAACAAGAAAAAGTAGAAACCTGGTTATTTCAAATTGCTCATAATATTTCTATCAATTATATTAGAAGGAAGAAATTTAATGTAGTTGAGGGCATAAGGCTATCTTCAAATGAGAAGGAAGTTGGGCCCTCAATAGAGAATACAATCATTATCAATGAAGATTTTAAAGAATTGTATCATGTTCTTATTAAGCTGAAACCTTCATACCGTGAAGTTATTATTCTTAGAAAGGTAGAAGGATTATCAATTAAAGAAACTAGTGAAATTTTAGGATGGAAAGAAAGTAAAGTGACAACTACATTACCTAGGGCCCTAAAAGAACTTCAAAAGAAACTAGAAGCAGGTGGATATGTATATGAGCAATCTTCCTAAAGAAAAATCATTTAAACACGTAAAAACGTTGGATGAAAGCATACACTGGAATCCAGAAAAACAATTTGAGTTAAGACAAAAGTTAGAGTATAACATTAATAAAAAAAATAAGAGAAAAACATGCAAAATACTGTTACTCCCAATAATCGGTGTTGTTACTGCAATGTGTATTATAGGTATTCTGTTAATTCCTTATGTGTTAGAAAACGATATTAATGAAGCGGGAAATGCTTCAGCACCTGTCGAAAAAATAGCTGATGCTGCACTGAGTGTTGAAGAAATACTTAATGATGACTCTGTAGAATATTTCGTGAATTTAGACATAAATGAAGGCTCAGAATGTAATTTTTGGCTAAACAATTTACATAATAGTTACAATTATAAGTATAGAGTATATGCTCCCGATGGTAGTTTGATTGGAGAATCAATAACTGCTGGCTCGCAGGAAAGATTATATTCAGTAGATTTGAATCAATATGGGTCAGGTAAGTATAAAATAAAAGTGTATACACCAAATGGTAATTTAGGAGGTAAATATCATTTGAGAGCGAGAAATTTTTAGAGATTACTATATTATTAATTAAGATAAGAAAAACTGAATTATTTCTTTTGCTTGTTAGTATCAGAATAAGTGTAAACAATAAAACTATATAGTAGGGATAGGCCATTAGTATTTTGTAGGTTAAAAAGATTAAGGGACAGCCTGTTAATAAAACAACATTTAAATAATCAACTAACTTTAAAAAACTCCTGCACTATGAGAATTAAATCATAATCTGTGTTCACTATTCCTTCAAGATTGTTCAATTCAGCAATAAAAACTGAATAGAAAAAAGACACACTTAAGAGTAAGTGTGCCTAAAGGAAAAGAGGTGGGTTATGAAAAAGTTCATTAACACTGTAATAGTATTAAACTAAAATTGTGTGTGGATTCTATGGGATCTTTATGTGATTTTGTGTGATTGAGCTTAAATTAATCAATATAACAAATAAGATGTAGTAAATATTAAATCCGTTACTTGGAAAGCAGTAATTAACGCATGTAATGAATGTTCCGATCGATCGTTATCCAGTTGCTGGCTATACTAAATAAGGTGTTAAATACAAAGGCAAAGGTTTTTATTAAAATAAATATATTTATATAAAATGTTAAAATTCGTAGCATTTTCAAAGGATGTATAATCAAACATCAATAAATCCCTCCTCAGGTCAAAATCATACTTTTGCGAAATTTGATACAATAATTATAGAAATCAATTTCCCCCTAATGCACTTATATAGCATTAATTGTGTAGATAAAACGTTACTATGTGTAGCGTTTTATTTCTTTTTCAACTTTTAGCTGTCCGGCGGAATTGAAAAGGGAAGAAGAATTGCAATAGATACATAATTTGTATAATTCTTAATTGGTTATCGTTATGTAGATGAAATTCTTGATTACAGGTCCATAAATATCCTTTAGTGGATTATAATGGGAATGTGTGTGGAGATTGAGGTATTATTCCTAACTACTGGTATAAATTATTGTTACACAAAAACCAAATCTTTTTATTAGAAGGCTTAATAACTCTCTCCATTGAAACTACAAGGCTTTTTGTAAAATTAATAATATGTAGTATTGTACGGTATATTATCTAATATTCGTTTTGTAATGCTCTGGAATAGTATGAAGGTTCCAGGGTTTTTTATAGCATTTCAGTATTGCATAAGAAATTTATCCAAGCACTGCTGCTTTAAGTTGAATAATATATTCTGAAGTCTAATGATTAGGACTCAAATTCTCACAGAACTTATGACATTCTAGAATAGATAGGGGGGGAGAATAATTGACTAAAAACCAAACTATCGGATTTCTTTCTACACAAGAAGATAAGCCTACTATACTACCATTAGATGGAGCTAGAGTAGAGCTGCTAAGGTTAAGAATACCAAAACATTTATATGGAAGACAGGTGAAACTTGATGGGTTTCTTCAGTCGAATTTTGTTGTAGCGGGCTTTGAGAATGATGTTGAAATTACTAGTTTTCCATATAAATATGAGTTAGCTTATCAAGTAATGGTTGAATCAGCAGAGGCTAATTTAACAATGGCTTCTCCTTTATTATTAGACACGGTAAGTGGAGTACAGCAGCCAGCACAGTTTGAAGTAGAGCATAACACAAACCCAAACTTTACAATTTCGATACCTTGCCTAGCAGGAGATCTTGTGCTTATGGCTTCTGTTGTTGAAACCCAAGGGGGTGTAGAAGGCGCTTTTGTAAATACTAGATCGATGAATGCTCTTTTGTTTTGAGCTAACTTAATGTTCGAATGATAGAAAAGGAAAAAATCTCGTAAGAAATAATTTAGTATGCAAAGGGAGAAATTATTGTCTATTTATGTTCAATATAATATTCTAAATCTTATTAGATAAGTTGAAAGCTCCTTTTGTAAACCGTTAATAAAAAAATTTGAACCGTAAAGTTTATAGCGAAGAAAAGAACCACGAACAATAATTGTATTCGTGATTCCTAGTAGTTAATAAACAGCAACTTTATGCGAAAACGCTAAATTAAGTTAAAGAAAGGATAACTGTCTAGTTATCCTTTCTCTACATTATTAATCATTTCATAACCGTTCTTATTGTTGTACGATAGATACGTTATCGATATAAACTGTTGTAGGAGCATTTCCTCCCTCGATATTTCCTAGCTCAAATACTACCTTTCCGTTAGTATATGTTTGTTCTGTCATCTGGAAAGAGTAGGTAAATGTCTGCATGTCGGTTGTTAAATCAATTTGTTCTGTATTGGCATACGGTATAAACCATGGATCTGTTGTAAGTTCTTTACCGATATTAACATTCATCTTTCTTGGTGTATTACTTCTAGCATCAAATGTAACCGTATACAATTCACCGTTTTTAAATTCAATACCATTTTGGTACACTTGTGGAGAATAAGCTACATTACCAACTGTTTGCATTTCAATTGCTAATTCACCATTTGCAACTGATTTAGTTCCTTCTGCAACACCCGTCCATTGATCTCCCCACCACGCTGTCCAAAAATGGTCATTTGTAGCAAAGTCACCATTTTTTATAAGGCTTTCTCCGATTGGTTCAATAACTACATTATCTATGAAAATATTATGTGCACCTGCACCATATTTCCCCATTAATAATTTTAGACTGACTTCATCAGATTGTGGCATTGTCATTTGAAAGCTGTAATTTTTCATATTGCTAGATAAATTAATTGTTTCACTCAAGTATCTATTAAATTGTGAGTTCTCTATAGAAACGACCATATCCCTATCACTTGTTGATCTTGCATCGAAGGACACATAATAATCCTGGTCTTGTTGTAAATTTAACCCTTTTTTCTCTAATATTACGCTCCATTCTTCGTCACCTTGCTCAGAAATAACAACTTTAGCTTCTTCATTTTCCGATAATATTTGAGCTACTGTATCATGATGCACATATGGTGACCATTCGCTTAAGCCACAAGAAAAGTCAAAGTTCCCATCTACAGTTGGACTGCAACCATTATCGGACGTGGATTCATAAACGCGCACATAGTCAATCTCCATTTTACCTGGAAACGCAGTTGGATCATCTGGGTTTTCTGTAAATTGGCCTCCTACTGCTAGATTTAGAATGATATAGAATTCTTGGTCAAACGGTGCTGGAAATGGATTCAGTTCCTCAGCCGCATTTAGGCTAAACCAGTTGTTTAACGTTTGATATAAATTCCCGTCAACATACCAACGAATTTCTCCAGGTTCCCATTCGACTGAATAAGTATGGAAGTCTGTTATAGCTCCACCTTCAGGGAAATGATATGCTTTACCTGTGTATTCTCTTATTGGCCATAAACCACCATAATGTATCGTTCCTGAAGCTTCATTTGGTTTACCTCCCGAAGCTTCCATTATATCAATTTCACCAGAAGCAGGCCATGGTCCATAGACATTATCAGTTGGAAGAAGCCAAAACGCTGGCCACAATCCATTTCCTTTTGGGGATTTTATTCTCGCTTCAAATTTTCCATATTTTTGCCCAAATAATCCCTTTGTTTTAAGCTTGGCGGATGTATAGTCATATGTACCATATTCATCAGATATTTGCTCTTGCTTTGCTTCAATAACTAGATTGCCATTATTAATATATGAATTTCCTGGAGCATCTGTATAATATTGCTCTTCATTATTGCCCCAACCAGGTGCGTCAGTAATTACATTACCATTTTCATCAATAAGATAGTTTCCTAAATCATAAGTCCATTTTGTCCTGTCAATCTCATTTCCATTAAATTCGTCGCTCCACACAAGATTCCATTCAGAGCTGTTTGCTGCTTGTACATTAATTTGACTTTCTGCTCTGCTTGCAGAAGTTAGAGTAGGGATACTAATTAGTAAGCATAATAAAAAAGTTAGTAATTTTTTCATTTGAAACCTCCTAATTTAGTTTTTTACATTATTTATTTTAATAATACTAATTTCAACTAGGTAGGTATGTAATTTTGGAAACGGTTACATTTTTTTGTATTGTGAATATTGTCATATGTTCGTATAAAAAAATGTACTAGCATTTAAATGGATAATTTTTACATTCATTTTTTAGTTGAAGAAACAAGTATATTCGTATTCGTAAAATTGTTTAATGTATTTATAGCTACATAATTATCCACTTTATTGCTCTGAGTTCAGCAATATTTTACAAAGCTTACGGAAAAGAGATAATCAACAAAGGAATGTTGCGAAATTTATTATTTTAAATGTTCTTCTAGCATTTCTAGGGTCGTAGAGGAGGTGCGAAGTTAAAAGCACTGATTTAACAGTGCTTACATCGGTATCTAGGATAAAATGATTCATTTGTTTCCCAAGATTCAACAGTTTGCCATGCAGTTTTTTGATCGTAGCCTTTTCCCATAAGGTAGGCAATGGCTGCGACTTCGCGCATTGCGTGCATGTATGAAGTATGCTGTGCCTCTTTTAAACCATATTGAACGATTGGCTCAACGGCAAATGCCTAATAAAACAGTAATATTATTTAAATTTGGGCATTTGAAAGAGTGATACACGTATTCTGGTCATCATTGTATGCATAAAGAAAAAGCAGAGTTGGGGGTAAAGAATCATGAATAGTATGAATAAGAAAGTAAAACATATCTACTGGATTACCAAAAATAAAAATGAAGGTAGTGATAAATTTATAGAAAAACTGAGAAATAGTGAATGATATTGAATTAGATCATAAAAATAATAGTAAATAGCAATAGATTCATACGTGTTTAGCGATTATTATGAAAAGCACCAATTAATTCGAGAACAACTTAGTACGAAAAGAACTAATTCATTTGAGAACTGCCTATTACGAAATGCAACAATTAAGGCGAGAT
Source organism: Cytobacillus sp. Hm23 (assembly GCF_051842895.1). Classification (NCBI taxonomy): domain Bacteria; kingdom Bacillati; phylum Bacillota; class Bacilli; order Caryophanales; family Bacillaceae; genus Cytobacillus; species Cytobacillus sp. Hm23. Next base: position 1,627 of record NZ_JBPXRQ010000044.1, on the reverse strand, counting down.
CAGCCGTTAAAAAAGATCAAATACATGTTACCTGTACAAGCATTTTCTCTCTTATTGCATATAATATTGTAACTATGTAAGAGAGGGGGGAAAATATGTTAACAATGAGCTTCAATATACTAGCTGATAGAAGAACTTGGAGAAATCGCAGGGAGGGTATAATTAATAAAATATTAGACGTTAATCTTGATATAGTAGGACTTCAAGAAGCTATGTCAACACAAAGAAGAGATTTAGAAGCAGGGTTATCTGGTATGTATGATTTAATACGATTTAATATACCAGTTAATTACGGTAATCCGATATTAATAAGGAGTAATCGATTTACTATTTTAGACTCTGGTTTTGTTGAAGCTGCGCAATGTGGCAACACGTGATATATAACTTGGTTGTTGTTAAGAGAAATTGATTCGAATGAAGAGTTTTATTTTTATAATAATCATTATTGTGTAAGCCCTACTTCGAGTAAAGAGGACCATGCAATTGAATTAGTGTCTCTGGTTAATCAACATCAAGTAGGAAATAACAATCGTCATGCTATTGTCGTAGGAGATTTTAATGCAACAAGAAATAATGCTATTATGGAATATTTATTAGATCAAATACCGTTATATGGTACACCAAATCCATTGAATTTAGTAGATACATGGGATGTAGCAAATCAAAGTATTCCAAAACCATCAACAACAGAACGTGGAGCATCGATTGATTGGGTTCTTACTCTTTCAGGCACAACAGTTACAGAAGCTACAGTAGATAACTCTGAGGGATTTTCTGACCATTTTCCTGTTACTGCAACGTTTGCGTTGTGAACAATTAACGAAAGATAGCTTCAAAAAGGCTATCTGTTACATAGCATATGATTAACTTCGTATAGTTTTAAATTACTCATTGAAATAGTTGTTACTAGAAATATTATAACTTCAACAATTAGCGTAAAATGATGAGAATTGATGCTAAAACTAGCTTAAGAAGGTTGAAGGTACAAAGATTTGCAGTTGTGTTGCCCGCGGAACATGGAGAAAGTACATTGTATAAAAAACTATTAAACCAAGAGTTATTATAGGAGTTGTTAAATATGCGTAAGTTTGTATTTACTATAAGTCTTATTGTGTTGCTATTAGGATGTAACAATGAAACGACCAATATAAATAATGCAAAATTTATCAACCCCAGACAGAAGACCTCCACTTCAAACCAAAACAATGCGAAGCGAGTGAAGGTTAAGTGGGTGATGAATGGCGGTTGGCGTAAGCAAAAACTCACTTCTAATATAGTATAATTAACCTAATTAATAGATAAGTGAGGTGAAGAAAATGCTAGTCAACAAAGCTTTTAAATTTCGTATCTACCCCACTAAAGAACAAGAAATATTAATTGCTAAAACCATTGGTTGTAGTCGTTTTGTGTTCAATCATTTTTTAGCTGCATGGAATGAAACATACAAACAGACTGGAAAAGGTTTAACATACTGCGCTTGTTCTGCGGAGTTAACAAAGTTGAAAAAGGATTTGCTATGGCTTAAAGAAGTTGATAGCATTTCACTACAATCCTCACTACGCAACCTTTCGGATGCTTTTAACCGTTTTTTCAAAAAGCAAAATGACATCCCTAGATTCAAATCTAA
>NZ_JBPXRQ010000043.1:0-34437 GCF_051842895.1 Cytobacillus sp. Hm23 | reverse complement strand
GCTTTTAGAAGAGAAGACGGGTGCCATCTATCGAAAACGAAAAATCGATGTGGAACCAGTTTTTGGATTTTTGAAGGCGAATTTGTGTTTCTCTCGATTTTCTGTACGTGGAAAATCGAGGGTAGAAAACGAAATCGGCCTCGCGTTAATGGCAGTGAATCTAAGAAAACTCACTGCCAACAAATAAGATAATAGAGGCACTACCACTCTAAATAGAAAAAGGTGAATTTGAGCTCGCTCAAATTCACCTTTTTCACTTTTTGAGGCTAGTTATGTCCCAGCCTCTTTTATTTTACCTCATTTAACCTAAATAAATAACGTAAGTAGAGTTATTGTAAACTTAACCTTATGACTAGCTCGATTAATTATTACTAATATGCATTCTTTACAAATTTTTAGGAATATTTTTCTTGGACATGCATACATAGGTATAAAAGCGATGCAAACGGGGTGGAAATAATGAAGAAAAAGATGATAGGCATTATCTTATTTTTATTTGTTATTTATATCTTTTATTATGATATAAGCATTGGCTCGTTACCTGTAATTAGTTCACAAAATAATACAGAAGAAAACACGCCATTCGTTGATGGGGATGAATCGCCATTAAATACACAACAAATGGAACATCAGCTTGTTAAGGTTAAAAGAGGCGATACAGTGATATCTATTGTCGAAGAGTTATATAATGGTCCCATTCCTGTTTCAATGGAACAGCTCTTAAATGATTTTGAAGCTTTAAATAACAATTTAAAACCAGAACAATTGCAAGCAGGTAAAACATATAGATTCCCTATGTATGACTATTAAGAATTCTGTTAAATTCTTGTCAATTTTATATTTTCACTGTTACAATATTCTATGAGCAAAAAGATACTGAAATTAAAGGACATAAGATTAAATATATTTAGAAGATAATCCTTGAAGGAGAGATATATACGTGAGTCAAATTATACATCGTACCAAAACTCGTCCAGTTAAAGTTGGTAATTTAACAATTGGTGGAAATAACGAGCTAGTTATACAAAGTATGACCACAACAAAAACACATGATGTCGAAGCTACCGTAGCAGAAATTAAACGGTTAGAAGAAGCTGGATGTCAAATAGTTCGTGTCGCTTGTCCAGATGAACGAGCTGCCAATGCCATTGCAGAAATAAAGAGTCGCATAGACATACCACTTGTAGTTGACATTCATTTTGACTATAAGTTAGCCCTCAAGGCAATCGAAGGTGGCGCAGACAAAATTCGTATAAACCCAGGGAATATTGGGCGACGTGAAAAAGTTGAAGCTGTCGTAAATGCTGCAAAAGAAAAAAATATACCTATTCGAATTGGTGTTAACGCTGGATCTCTTGAGAAAAAGATACTCGAGAAATACGGATACCCTACTGCCGACGGTATGGTTGAGAGTGCGTTACACCATATCAAAATATTAGAAGATCTTAATTTCCATGATATCATTGTATCTATGAAAGCTTCGGATGTAAATTTAGCAATCGAGGCTTACGAAAAAGCAGCAAAGGCATTTGATTATCCTTTACATTTAGGCATTACTGAATCAGGTACTTTATTTGCCGGAACAGTAAAAAGTGCAGCTGGCTTAGGTGTCATTTTAAGTAAAGGGATTGGAAATACACTTCGTATTTCTCTTAGTGCAGACCCAGTAGAAGAAGTAAAAGTAGCACGGGAATTACTTAAATCTTTTGGGCTTGCCTCAAATGCAGCAACTTTAATTTCATGTCCAACTTGCGGAAGAATTGAAATAGACCTTATTAGTATTGCTAATGAAGTAGAAGACTATATTTCAACAATTAAAGCGCCGATAAAAGTAGCCGTTTTAGGCTGTGCTGTGAATGGTCCCGGAGAGGCTCGAGAAGCTGATATAGGGATTGCAGGGGCTAGAGGTGAAGGACTCCTTTTCCGCCACGGTGAAATTGTTCGTAAAGTCCCTGAAGAAACCATGGTCGAAGAACTTAAGAAAGAAATTGATAAAATAGCAGCAGAGCATTACGCAAAGCAGCAAACAGAAAAAGCTTGACATATAATTGTCAAGCTTTTTTTCATCATGTTAAAAAAATGGGAGTATAAAGATGCCCAGAACAATGGATACGATACCAATTCCGATCGCCCATGCCCCCATTCCTTCTGCTCCTCTTCTGCGGGCAACAAAGCCTAATATGATACCTGCAGCTCCAAAAAGGATTGGAGCGACAAAAAGTGAAATGATCGATAGAGCCAAGGAAAGCCAACCTACCCAGTTATTTTCAACTTCCCTAGTACTACCTAAAGCTTGAACAGGTTCCGCAAACTCCGTTGATGTTTCTTCCATAAAATCCGCTTCTGGATCATTTCTATAGTTATCTCGATAGCCATCATCATTTCTTTCCTGAGCCATGTTTATATACCTCACTTTCTTATGTTAAAGAGGGGCATTATTTAGTATAGTTCTCTAGGAAAGAAATATTTGTGTTAATCTTTGCTTTTATTGGAAGCATCTTTTTTAACATTATCTTGCTATTATTGAAAAAGTACAGTAAAAAACTTTTTTCGATCATTCAACGACCTTAAAATAAAAATTCTAGGAACTCAAGATGTATACATGTTTATATCTCAGTACGAAAAAAAACAAATAAAAATTCAGCATAACTCGGTCTTGAACGTACCTCCATGAGACATAAAAACGCGAGAATGAAAAAATCCTATAAAAACCTTAAAATTCAACTTATTATAGAACTCATTTATGCATTAGCACAAACTGGACATGTCCCATATACTTCAAATTTATGCCCTGAAACATCATATCCTTGAAAATGATCCGCCAATTGATTCATTGGACAAGAGTGAATTTCTTTCGTTTTACCACATTGTAAACAAATAAAATGGTGGTGATGTTCTTTCGTAGCACAAGTAAAACGGAAGTGCTTTTCACCAGATAGTTCAGTCATTTCTAATATATTTAACTTAACAAACAACGATAAATTCCTATATATTGTATCAAAGCTTAAACTTGGATAGTTATCTTTCATCCTTAACAGTACATCACGGGCAGTTAAATATTTATCTGTATTTGAGAAAAGTTGTAGCATTTCTTCGCGCTTACCCGTATATTTATACCCTTCCTTCTTTAATAAATTGATTGCACCAGCAACATTCATTTTTTCTTTCTCCCCACTCTCTTCGTGATTAGAACTAGAATTAATTCTATAACAGCAAAAAGAACAATCGTACCACCAGGTGCCACATCTAAATAATAAGCACTAAACAAACCAAAGAATACGGCTAATTGGGCAAACACAATTGACAAAATAATCGTTTGTTTAAACCCTTTACTAATACGTATACTTGCTGCTACAGGTAATGTCATTAATGAAGAGACTAATAAAATTCCGACAATTCGCATTGATGCAGCAATTGCCAATGCTACCATAACGATAAATAACAAATGCAACCATTTTGTATTCAGACCACTAGCAGTTGCATGCTCTTCATCAAATGAAAGTAAAAATAATTCTTTATAAAATATGAAAATGATTAAACAAACGAACATTAAAATAACTAAAATAGTCCAAACGTCACTCATACTTACAGCGCTCACACTACCGAATAAATACATGAATAGATCTGTATTAAAACCATCAGCTAGTGAAATAAAAACTACACTAAGTCCGATTCCAGTTGAGTGAATGATTGGTATAGCCAACTCTTGATAATGTTTATATACGGTTCTAAGTTTTTCAATAAAAATGGAGCCTACTACAGAAAAACCCATGCCCATATATAATGGGTTCATTCCTTGAAAAACTCCGAGTTTTTTTTCAACAAACAGACTTGCAGCTATACCAGCAAGTGTAACATGGCTTAACGCATCTGCAATCAAAGACTGTCGTCTAACAACAATAAAAACACCAAGTAAAGGTGCTAAAAAACCAATCATCATTCCGGTAATGAAAGCGTTACGTAAAAATTCATATTGAAAAATCTCAATTAACATCATTTATCCTCCATGGTTATGAGTTAAAACGTGGAGATGATGACCATAAAACGTAGATAATGCACCTTCATCAAGGCTTTCAAATTGCTCTGTTTTACCGTGAAAATGTAAGGTCTTATTTAAACAGGCAACATGTGACACTTTATCAGTAATTGTGCCAATATCATGAGTGACTAATAATAAGCTAATCCCCAAGTTCTGATTTAAGTCTTCTAACATATTGTAAAAGCTTTGAACATTTGTAGCATCTACACCTACTGTTGGTTCATCTAAAATTAATAAGGATGGGTCACTAACTATTGCTCGTGCAATAAATACTCTTTGTTGCTGACCTCCTGATAACTCTCCAATATTTCGATTAGTAAACTGGCTCATTCCTACTGAAGCTATTGCTTTCGCTGCTACTAATTTATGTTCCTTTGAAAAAAATCGAAGTAAACCTACCTTCGAAGTCAAGCCACTCAGAACAACTTCAAGCACCGTTGCAGGAAAACCACTATTAAAACTGTTTGCTTTTTGGGAAACAAACCCAATTTTATGCCAATTTTTAAATTTGTGAATATCAGTTCCAAACAACCGTATCGATCCAGATTGCGGTTTAATAAGTCCTAAAATACATTTTAATAAAGTTGATTTACCAGACCCATTTGGCCCTACTAACCCTAAAAATGCTCCTTGAGGCATTACTAAATTAATGTCCTCTAAAACATTCTCCTGCTCATAACCAAAGGTTAGATCACCAATTTCTAATATGGGTACATTATTATTTGTCATGTCATCACCATTCTGTCTTATTAGGAATCATTCCGATTTAAACAACAAAATTATACATGAAGCTAGCCCTATTGTAAAGAAAAGGCTACTTTCGTAACCCTTGTTGATCATTTCTAACATAAACAACTTAATAAAGCTCCATGCATCTTCCACCTTTTCATAGCATAAAAGATGCTATGGAAACTCGTTATATATGATCAGCATCGATCATGCGAAAATATCCTAAAGTAATTCGTCATTAATGTATAGCTGATTTAAACTTAGCTCCCCTCGTTTCTTGCGTGCTCATAATTGTCAAAAATGCATTAGCATCGATTTCATGAACGATCGATTTAAGTTTAGTTACTTCAATCCTTGTTACCACAACGTAAATTACTTCTTTTTCTGCATCTGTAAATCCACCTTTTCCCTTCAACTTAGTTGTACCGCGTCCAAGCCTATGTAATATAGCATCCGATACCTCTTCAAAATAATCGGAAACGATAATGACAGCCTTTGTTTCGTCTAGTCCTTGAATGACAGTGTCAATTGTTTTGAAAGCAATATAATATGTCATCACAGAATACATTGCTTCTTCAGTTCCAAAAACAAATGCTGCCCAAACAAAAATAAAAATATTAATAAACATAACAAACTCGCCTACTGAAAAAGGCAGCTTTTTCGTTAATAAAATACCTAGAATTTCAGTGCCATCTAAAGATCCGCCATGTCTGATAACTAACCCTACCCCAACACCTAATATTAGGCCTCCAAATACAGTTGCCAATATAGGTTCTGGTGTAAATGGTTCAACATTGTGCAGAAGTTGTTCAATAATAGCCAGACAAATAATACCGAACATAGAAGATATCATAAACGTCTTACCTATTTGTTTATACCCAGAATACATAAATGGGATATTTAGTAGAACGACTAACATTGCAAAACTTATATATGAAGGCGTTAAATAATCAATAATTAAAGAGACACCAATAATTCCACCATCAATTATATTATTTGGAACTAAAAATAACTCAATAGAAACAGCTACTAATCCTGCTCCAAATAAAATCATTATGAACCGATAAAAAAAATGTAGTTTGCTTTCTTTTTTATGTTGTCTTGTTGCCATGAGTCTCCCTCCTCAGTGTTGTTATATGTGCGTTAAATTTTCTTTATATCATTATACTTGTGTCTCCTTGCAAATATGAAGCACCCTTGTTTTATGGAACAAAATATTATTCAATATCATACTATGTGTAAGGGGAGGAGAATACAATGAAGCTTTTTCAACACGTGATTAATCAAAAAATAAAACATATGACCGTTAAAGATTTACTTAATTATAGTAAACAATATGACATTAAAATATCGAAGGAACAGGCAAGGCAAATTACAGAGCTTATACAAAAGAGAGATGTAGATATTTTTGAAGATAAAGAGCGAAAAAAACTCATTAAGGAAGTTGCCAAAATTACAAACCCAACTGTAGCTAAGAAAATTAACTCTTTCTTCACTAAATTTATTCAATAAAAGGCTGTCTAATATAAGCTAAGACAGCCCTTTAAATGTTTTGACACAGATCTGTAGGTACATAAATCCTTGTCATTATGTTGACATAGTGATTAAGCTAACCAGCCAAAATTTTTGTAAGTAAATTTGGATTATATTCTTTTTGATTTAACATTTCTATTTCAAATTTATAAGGTGGCTTTTTATTTTTCTTATCTTCCCCTACATATGGAGTTTCTAAGATTTTAGGTATATCTGAAAGTTGCGGATGATGAACAATGTAGCTAAGAGCATCATATCCAATGTGTCCAAACCCAATGTTTTCATGTCTGTCTTTATGAGAATTAGTTGGATTTTTACTGTCATTAATATGTAATACTTTTAAACGGTCAAGTCCGATGACTTGATCGAAATGTTGAAGCACACCATCAAAATCATTCACAATATCATAACCAGCATCATGAGTGTGACATGTGTCAAAGCAAACAGATAACTTTTCGTTAAGCGTGACACCTTCGATAATTTGAGCTAGCTCTTCAAAAGTTCTACCACATTCTGAACCTTTACCTGCCATCGTTTCCAAAGCAATTTGGACATTTTGCTCAGGCGTTAAAACTTCGTTTAAACCTTCAATAATTTTATTAATTCCTGCCTCTGCTCCTGCTCCCACATGTGCACCAGGATGAAGAACAATTTGTTTAGCACGTAAAGCTTCAGTTCTTTCAATTTCTGATCGTAAAAAATTGACTCCTAATTCAAATGTTTCTGGTTTTGTCGTATTACCAATATTAATAATATACGGGGCATGAACAACTATATCTTCAATACCATGTTCTCTCATATGAGCATGACCAGCCTCAATATTTAATTCTTCAATTTTCTTTCTTCGCGTATTTTGTGGAGCACCAGTATAAATCATAAAAGTATTTGCACCGTATCCCACAGCTTCTTCACTAGCTCCAAGCAACATTTTCTTTCCACTCATAGAGACATGGGAACCTATTTTTAACATACCATTCATCTCCCTTAAAAAAATAATATCGTCATAGGTTTGATCACTTAGTTCTGTTGTTAATACGTCGCTGACGCTTCTTATATTGTTCCATATCGTTTTTCATTTTCTTTTTATAACCAGGCTTTACTTTAGAAGGCTTACGGACAATTTTTTTTGCTTCAATATCAAGCTCATTCACTTGTTTTTTGCGCTTATTACGTTTATCTCTAGCTCCTAGTTCAACCCATTCGTTATTACGAAGATCCTGTTGTTTAAATGTAATCCCCATTTTTTCTAATTTAACTATTGCATCCTCATCTGAAGGGTCATACAAAGTAGCTGCAATGCCAGAATAACCTGCTCTTGCAGTCCTCCCTACTCGGTGAACATAAAAATCTAGATCAGAAGGTATTTCAAAATTAATGACGTGACTAACCCCTTCAATATCAATTCCTCTAGCTGCTAAATCTGTTGCTACAACATATTGAAAGTCTAAATCCTTAATTTGCTTCATCATTTTCTTCCGATCACGTGGTGATAAGTCCCCGTGAATTCTACCGACTTTTAAGCCTTTTTTAATTAATGAATCAGCAACTTCATCTGCCTTCACTTTAGTATTGGTAAAGACAATTGCTAAATATGGATTATACTTCAACAAGATATCATGTAAAATTTGAACTTTGTCTCGATGACGCGATGGGATCAGGATTTGCTCAACACTCGTAACAGTTACTTGATTAGGTGCTACATGCGAATATTTTGGGTTGTCCATATATTTACGTAAAAACTGCTTTAATTTTTCTGGTATTGTAGCAGAAAAAACTAATATCTGTAATTTTTCCGCCATCCTAGCTGCAATTTGATCTACTTCATTTATGAATCCCATATCAAGCATTAAATCAGCTTCATCGACGACTAATGAATTAGAAGAATATACATGCAGCGCCTGTTCCTTTATTAAATCAAGTATTCTTCCTGGTGTTCCTACTACGATGTGTGGTTGTACCTTTAGCTTTTCAAGCGTACGTTGTTTATCTGTCCCACCCACATAACATCGTGCTGTTATTTGTTCACTTCCATCATAAAATTTTGTGACCTTTAATACTTCCTGATAAATTTGATTAGCTAATTCACGCGTCGGTGCTGTAATAATCGCTTGTACTTCTTGTTTTGAAGGGTCTATATTGTTAATAATCGGCAACAAATAAGCATGTGTTTTACCTGTTCCTGTTTGTGATTGACCAATTACACTTTCACCTTTTAAAATCGAGGGAATCAAACGCTCTTGGATGTCAGTAGGTTTATAAAATTGCAAGCTATTAATCGCTTTGATTATAAAAGGTTTTAATCCAAATCTTTCAAATTGTGAGTTCATCGTATCTATACTCCTTATGAAACTATTCCAAATGAATTGTTAATTCCTCTGGAACACTCATTTAATTTCTACTAGCCAAAACATATCATCATTAGATTATAATGGATTATATAAGAAAAGTGCAAGCTTGTCAGCAACTCCCTTAAGCGATGGAGCTTAATTGAATACTGTTAATGCCTTTAGAAAGGCAAAGTTAAGCGGCGTTACACTAGAATGTAGAGCATAATATTTAATAAAGTATAGGCTGTTTTGTTATGGAATGTTGTTTTTCAAGCTAAAGGGCATCTTTTCTTCTATAAAACGATGACTGTTAAGTAAAACGGCGTTGTTATCTTCTATTTCAGAAACTATCGTAACAAAGTTTACGAATAGATCCTAAATTAAAATATGATGCGATATGCTAAATGTAACCGATATTAAAAGAAATAGACCTACAAAAAATCAATCTAAGACTAAATCAAGTACTTACTTTGTTGAAATATAGGTCGATTAGCAACACCTCAAAGACAATTGTAAATAGTCAATCCTTCGAAAACCATATAAACACCTTCCTAATCAGTTTAACATTATTCTCTTTTCCGTAAAAAGTTTTGTAAACACTACAGTCTTATATCATCAGGCTTCTATGTTTTGTTTGCTTTTTACTATGGCTGTTTTCGCATAGCATGTTGTTTAACATAATAATAAATAAACAGAAATACAACTAGATTTCATGGCATCATTTCTTATATAAAACGATAAATTTTCTGGAAAACAACATCTTTATCTATTAGTAAAGGTGCTATAGGAACAAAGTTTACGAAGAGTACCTTTACTAAAATTAGAGCTGCTAGGATTGGGTTATTTTCCTTTGTCATCGCTGTTTAAGATGGCATTATGCCCTTGTACAAAAAAACAATTATTAGGATGAAAATTCCTATCTAAACATAAGGTTTTAAGAAAACAGGCTACAACCCAACAACATAATAGCTTAATCTCACATAAAATAATCTATATTTACTAGCACAATGAAACATATGAAAGGAGAATGAAAATTGAATCACCAAAACTCACTTAATCAAATGCTTTCTAACAGTCAATGGTTCCAAAATCCATTTACTTCAATTATGCATTCAAACAAAGGGTTAGATAATTATTTGTCAACGATGCTGCACTCACCAAATTCGTTAAAAGGCTTAATGAATCCAAAAGATTTTCAAAAGTCATTGAGTAGTGTTCAACAGTGGTTTAAAACTGCCGAATCTGTAGCTCCAACGTTAAAGGAACTGTCCCCTATCGCAAGTAAAATCCCGTCTATGTTTAATATGTTTAACGAACCAGCAAACGAGACCAAAAATTCTATACGTCCGAGAGATCTACCAAGAATAGTGAAATCTCCACCTGTTGATCGTAGTCGAGAATCAAAACCAAAGCTCTATATTTAGCTCATAACTTTAATTCTTATCTCCACTTCGCTATAATAAAGAGAAATAAGAAAAGCTTAACAACTTTTTACCTCCCACAGCTAGTGTGAGACATTTCATGGATGCTCGACTAGTCCATGAAGAAATCTTTTCTTATTTTTTCTAAGCTCTATTCGTAAATTTTATTGCTATTTTCACAAACCACTACAGCATATGAGGGTTTTCTGTCACTGTCTTTGTTTTATAAGGTGTTACGAAACCCTAGGTTGATTATGTGTTTGTTTCATCATGCGATTAATATCAATTAATGCGAAAAAAGCTTTTTATATCAGCCGATGAACAAATGATTGTTAGGCATTGCTAATATAGATAAAAAATTCTCATTTAGGGATAAATGGAGGAGATTCGAATGGAAGTAGTCAAAATTACTCCTAGAGGTTATTGTTATGGTGTTGTAGATGCCATGGTAATTGCTAGAAATGCAGCTCTAGATAAAACTTTACCAAGGCCAATATACATTTTAGGAATGATTGTTCATAATAAACATGTAACTGATGCATTTGAAGAAGACGGGATCATCACATTAGATGGAGAAAACAGACTTGATATTTTAAGCAAAGTAGATAAGGGTACGGTTATCTTTACCGCTCATGGCGTTTCACCTGAAGTGATAAAACTTGCAAAAGAAAAGGGGCTTGTGACAATTGATGCAACATGCCCAGACGTAACAAAAACTCACGACTTAATAAGAGCTAAAGAAAGTGAAGGCTATGACATCATCTATATAGGGAAGAAAGGACATCCTGAGCCCGAAGGAGCTATTGGTGTTGCTCCTCAAGCTGTTCACCTCGTGGCGAACGAAGAAGATGTACAAAACCTTTCCTTAAATAACGAAAAAATTATTGTCACAAACCAAACGACGATGAGTCAATGGGATGTTGGCCATATTATGGAGCAAGTAAAGGAAAAATATCCACAGGTAGAATTTCATAAAGAGATTTGTTTAGCTACACAGGTTCGACAAGAAGCAGTTGCAGATCAAGCAGGACATGCAGATGTTACTATCGTTGTAGGTGATCCTAAGAGTAACAATTCCAATAGGCTAGCACAGGTTTCCATGGAAATAGCAGGAACAAAAGCTTACCGTGTCGCCGATGTGACTGATATAAATATTGATTGGATTAAAAATGCGAACAAAGTAGCAGTTACAGCAGGTGCATCCACACCAACACCTATAACTAAAGAAGTTATTGCATTTTTAGAAAACTTTAATAGCTCAGATGAATCAACATGGACAAGAGAAAGAAAAGTGCCATTGCACAAAATATTACCTAAGGTAAAAACTCCAAAAAGTTAAGAGCGTTGATTTTTATATAACGGGGGAATTACATTAATGGGACTAAATAAACTACTATTTAGTCCCATTTTATAGTTAACCATTTTATGTAACCTCTGTACGATTCTTCATACCTATGTTTCACTATTATTGGATACAACACTTTTTTACATAAATGTAAAAGGATCTGTGTTTATTTCTGAAGCAATAATATTCACTTTAAAGTTTTTCGAGGCAACTTGCTTACGCATCATTTCTACAACACCCTTTTTCATCACTTTTTCGACGTTATGACCAGGATCCACAATATTTAACCCAGCCTGCATTGCATCATGGGCAACATGATAATATATATCACCAGATACATACACGTCTGCACCTCTCATCTTTGCTTGGCTAATATACTTATTACCGTCTCCTCCTAAGACAGCAACTTTCTTAACTTTGTCTTGTAAATTACCCACTACTCTTAAACCTTCCACATCTAATTTACTCTTTACAAAAGCAGCAAAATCTCCAAGTGTGAGTTCACTTTGTAAGTAACCGATCCTACCTAACCCTTTCATTTCTCCCTTATTATCAAGTGGATAAATGTCATAGGCTACTTCTTCATAAGGGTGTGCTTTTAACATTGCAGATAATACTTTTTTTTCTAGGTTTTCTGGGAAAACCGTTTCTATCCTCTGTTCTTTTACAGTTTCCAATTTTCCAGGTTTTCCTATATAGGGGTTAGCTTTGTCCTTAGGTAGAAACGTGCCTACACCTTCTGAACTGAAGGTACAGTGGCTATAATTACCGATAAATCCAGCCCCTGCATTGCCGATTACTTCTTTAATTTGATTAGCATGAGCCTCTGGAACAGTTACTACTAGTTTTTTTAAATTCAACTCAAAAGTAGGAACTAATACTTCTACTTTTGTAAGCTCAAGTGCTTTAGCTAATAAATCATTTACCCCGCCTTGTGCAACATCTAAATTTGTGTGAGCAGCATAGATTGTTATATTATTTTTTATACATTTTTCGATGACCCTTCCATCAGGTCGATCAGTAACGATATTTTTTAATGGCCTAAAAATGAGTGGGTGGTGAGCAATAATTAAATCAACACTATTTTCTATCGCTTCATCGATAACTGTTTCTAAAACATCTAATGCAACCATTACATGACGAATAGGCTTATTCAATGTCCCTATTTGAAGCCCAATTTTGTCACCCTCCATTGCAAGATGCTTAGGCGAGAACTGCTCAAATAATTGAATAACTTCAAATCCATTTGGTGTTTTCATGTTAAAGCCTCCGTTACTAAAGTAATTTTTTGTTCAAGTTCCTGTTTCTTCGTTAAATTATCGTAGGTGTGAGAAGCATGATCTAATTTTGCTAAAATCATTCGCCAATGCTTTAATTCATTTGTCCATTTTCGCTTGAATGAATCATTATTCTCCTTTACTAAAAATGGACCTACGAGTAGACCCTTTTCAATGTCCTCTTCATAAGGCTCATACGGTGCTCCTCTTTCAGCTACTAAAATTTCATATATTTTCTCATCTTCCTCTAAAATGGTTTCAGCAATTAACTCCCACCCATTTAAAATAAACCATTGTCTTACATGCTTTGCTCCCACATTAGGTTGTAGAATTAACCGCTTGACCCCAGAGAGCTTTTCTTTGCCTGTTTCTAGAATGTCACGGATAAGCAGTCCACCCATTCCTGCAATGGTTATACAATCGACTTCTCCTCGTTCGATTACGGACAAGCCATCACCTTTTCTTACATCTATCACATTATTTAAATGACAAGAGGTCACTTGGTCATTTGCAGATTGAAACGGTCCTTGAGTTATCTCTCCTGCAATTGCAAAAGTTATCTTTTTTTGTAAAAAAGCATAGCAAGGTAAATATGCGTGATCTGATCCAATATCAGCTAGCTTTGATCCCATTGGAATGTACTCTGCTACAGCTTCTAATCTTTTCGACAGCTTTAATTCGTTCATTTTTTCACCACTATCTTTATTTTGTATTCGATTATGAATGATCTAAATGAAAAAGTCCATTACCGAAGTATGGACTTTGCATCATGTATAAGGTTTAGCCTATTTTAATGTTGTTAGCCATTCAGCCATTGCATCCAATTGATCAGCTGGAACTAATCCTCCTGGCATTGTGCCTTTCCCGTTTGCTAAAATATCTTTAATTTGATCCAAATCTAACTTGTCACCAACACCTAGAAGCGCTGGACCAGCTACGCCTTCATAATTTCCTCCATGACAGCCAATACAGCTCCCATTATAAATTTCTTCTGGAGATTGTACGACTTCTTCTTGTGGTTCCTCTTCACCTAGTGCAATCTTTTCAGCGTCTCCTAAACCTTTGAAAGAAAGGAATAACATAAGACCAATACCTAAAACCGCGATTAGTGCATAAGGCACTAGTGGATTTCTGTTCATTTCATTTACCCCCTTATGTAAAAAATGAAGTCAAGTAGTAATTATATTTTACAAACAACTTCTATTTTACTTTAAAATAAATAGAAGGAAAAGTCCTAATTCAAAGTTCTTATACATTTTGAAATTTTATTACGAAAATATACACATATTATTGATTAAAACATAAGGGGTTATACGGGTTAACAACCAATTTGTCTTGCAATGACCAACCTTTGAATTTCTGAAGTACCTTCACCAATTTCTAACAGCTTAGCATCTCTCATAAAACGTTCAACTTGATACTCTTTCATGTACCCGTAGCCACCATGAATTTGTACAGCTTGACTTGTAACTTCCATACATATTTCAGAAGCATATAGCTTACACATAGCAGCCTCTTTCGTAAATGATTTTTTATGGTCTTTCAGCCACGCGGCTTTGTATACCATATTTCTAGCAAGCTCAATCTTTAAGGCCATATCAGCAAGCTTAAATTGAATGGCCGACATTTTTGAGAGGGGTTTACCGAACTGAACTCTTTCATTTGCATATGCATGTGCCTTTTCAAATGCTGCTTGCGCAATTCCTACTGCCATAGCACCAATACCAATTCTTCCTCCATCTAGCGTGATTAAAAATTGTTTTAAGCCATTCCCTCTTGTTCCTAAAATGTTTTCTTTTGGAACCCTTACATTACTTAATACAAGTTCTGTAGTATTTGACGCATTTAACCCCATTTTTTCATAATTATCAATGATTGAAAAGCCTTCCACATTTGTTGGAACTATTATGGAGCTAATTTCTTTTTCATCCCCATTTCTACTTGTAACTGCAGTTAATGCTAAGAATTTAGCAAAGCTAGCATTAGTAATAAAACACTTATTACCGTTAATCACAAAATCTTCACCATCTTCTAACCCCTCAGTCATCGTTCCACCAGCATCAGATCCAGCATTTGGCTCAGTTAGCCCAAATGCCCCTAACGATTCACCGCTACATATAGGAGCCAAGTATAGTTCCTTCTGTTCATCAGAACCAAATAAATTAATAGGTGCCCCACCTAAAGAAATATGTGCTGAATAGGTTATTCCTGTAGAGGCACACGCTTTACTTAATTCCTCAACCACGATTGCAAAACTAATTGTATCTGCACCTGCACCCCCATATTCTTCTGGAAATGGCAGACCCATTAATCCTAGCTTTGCCAATTTGTTAAATATCTCTCGAGGAAACATTTTATTTTTATCACGTTGAATTGCTCCTGGAGCAACTTCCTCCTGAGCAAATTCCTTTATGGTTTTTTGCAAAACTTGTTGTTCCATTGTTAAATCAAAATTCATATATTTTCTCCTCTCAACAAAATGTATACGCTTACATTCCATTATAAGGTTAATTAATGAATTTTCTCAACATTTTAAAATATTTAAAAACTTATTTCTATAACCATTTGCAAAACAACTAACAATTCAGTACAATAAATTACAAGAAATGTTATAAAAAAAATAGTTCACTCCAACTTTTTAGTTGAAGTAAACTATTGTTATAGAAAAATAATCGAAGACAAGATTATTCTAGAAAATCTTTTAGTCGCTTACTACGACTAGGATGTCTTAATTTACGCAATGCTTTTGCTTCAATTTGTCGTATACGTTCACGTGTTACTCCAAAAACTTTGCCAACCTCTTCTAGAGTTCGCGTTCTACCGTCATCTAAACCAAATCGAAGGCGAAGTACATTTTCTTCACGGTCAGTTAACGTATCTAAGACATCTTCTAATTGTTCTTTCAATAATTCATACGCTGCATGTTCAGAAGGTGATGTAGCATCTTGGTCTTCAATAAAATCTCCTAGGTGCGAATCATCTTCTTCCCCAATTGGTGTTTCAAGTGATACGGGCTCTTGTGCAATTTTTTGGATTTCCCTAACTTTATCTGGTGTTAAGTCCATATCTTCAGCAATTTCTTCTGGAGTTGGTTCTCGACCTAAATCTTGTAATAATTGTCTTTGAACACGAATTAATTTATTTATCGTTTCGACCATATGAACAGGAATACGTATTGTTCTCGCTTGATCTGCAATAGCACGAGTAATTGCTTGACGAATCCACCAGGTTGCATACGTACTAAATTTATATCCTTTTTCATAGTCAAATTTTTCAACCGCTTTGATTAAACCCATGTTGCCTTCTTGAATCAAGTCAAGAAACAACATACCACGACCAACATAACGCTTTGCAATACTAACAACTAATCGTAGATTTGCCTCTGCTAGACGACGTTTTGCTTCTTCATCACCTTGTTCAATCCGTTTTGCTAGAGATATTTCATCTTTAGCAGATAACAAATCAACACGGCCAATTTCTTTTAAATACATCCGAACTGGATCATTAATCTTTACTCCTGGAGGTACACTTAGGTCATTCAGGTCAAATTCTTCTTCTTTCGCTAGATCTTGGATGTTGGGGTCTTTATCTTCATCACCGTCACCAATTAATTCTACACCTTGTTCACCTAAAAATTCATAGTATTCATCCATTTGGTCTGATTCAATTTCAAACCCTGACATACGTTCGGCGATCTCTTCATAAGTAAGTACCCCGCGTTTTTTCCCTATCTCTGTTAATTGTTCTTTTATTTGGTCAAGTGTTAATTCAGTATCAATATCTTTAGAACGAGCTGACTTTTCAGCCATCTGTCCCCCTCCTTCCAAGCTTATCACGAGGAACTAGTTATACAATAAGTCCCTATTTAAGAGATCTTGATATTTGTATAATTTCGTTCGCAATGGTTGCAGCCTTCACAAAATCTTTTTGCTGTTCGGCATTTTGTTTTTCTAACTCTTTTTCCTTAAGTTTCAAAAGTTTTGGATATGTTAATACATGGTTTATATAATCAGTAAGCTCTTGCTCTGATACATCATCATTAATAGCCAACATTGCAATTTCTGATACTGTTTTTTGAAGGTTTCCATTTTGGACACGTTGGATGAACGAGCTAACGTCAGCGTCATTTCCTTCCTCATAAAATGCATACAGATAAGTAATTATTGCCCTATGTTCCTCAATGTTAAAGTCGCCTTGTATTGTTTGTTGAACTTTAAATGCAATGTCCTTATTACGAAGCATATGTGCAATTAGGAAACGTTCTGCATTTTGAAATGCAGGTAATAATTTTGCCTGAGTATGAGTTCTAAATGATATTTTGTTACTATTCCATGTATGATTATCCTTTTTACGATGTCCCTGTTTTTGAAGTTGGCTTAATTGTTGCTGCAATGCGTCTAATGATATAGAAAACTCACTAGATAGCTGCCTTATATAGTGGTCACGTTCAACCGCCTTATCTACAATGCTTATTTCCTTAAGTGCTTCATCTATATAACGTATGCGCTCCCCTTCATCTTGAAGGTTTTTGCCTCTTCTTAAATATTGCATTTTAAATGACATTAACGAAACACTTGCCCCTATTACATCGGTATTAAATTTTTCTGCTCCATATTTTTGAATGTAGTCATCAGGGTCAAAGCCTTCAGGCATTTGCGCAATCTTCACAAAGCATCCTTCATCAGATAATAGCTTTGAAGCACGAAAGGATGCTTCGATTCCTGCATTATCAGAATCATAACAAATCGTAATTGATTCAACATTTCTTCTTATTATCCTTGCTTGCTCATCAGTTAAAGATGTTCCCATCGTTGCAATTGAATGTTCAATTCCACACTTATTTGCAGCTATTACATCTCCAAACCCTTCAAAAAGAATAACATGCTGTTGCTTTCTTATATGCAACCTTGATTGATGAAAGTTATACAATAGTTTTCTTTTGTTGAAGATAGAGCTTTCTGGACTATTTAAATACTTTGGTTTTTCATTTCCAAGCACCCTTCCAGAGAATGCTACTACACGCCCCTGGTGATCATATATCGGAAACATAATACGGTTACGGAACCTGTCATAAAATGAACCGTCGGCGTCCTTTTTAACAATTAATCCTGCTTTTTCTAATAGTATGGCGGAAAATCCTCTTTTCATCAGAAACTTTGAAATGAAATCCCAAGAATCCAGGGCATACCCAATCTCAAATTTTTCTATCATCTCTTTCGTAATGCCTCGATTAAGCAAATAATCCAAGGCGTCTTGACCTTCTTTTGTATTGACAAGTAAATGATGATAGAATTTTTTCAATAAGTCATGCGCTTCAAGCATTTTAGAGCTCTCATTAGATTTTGCTACTTCAATAGGAGCAGTTGTGTATTTGGTTACATCAACATCTACCTTTGCTGCAAGGCGTTCTGCTGCCTCTACAAAGGAAAGACCTTCAAGTTCCATTAAAAAAGAAAAAGCATTTCCTCCAGCTCCGCATCCAAAACAATGATAAATTTGCTTTTCTGGAGAGACCGAAAAAGAAGGCGATTTTTCTCCATGGAATGGGCAAAGTCCGAAATAGTTTCTCCCTTGCTTCTTCAGTTGTACATATTCACTTATTAAATCAACGATGTCTGTTGAGTGATGTAATTGTTGGATAACTTCTTCGGGAATTCGATTTCCCATAACTAACATCTCCGTGTGATAAAGTTATTCTCTATTTATGATTTAATTCCTGCAAGTTTCGACAAAATTTTTTTAAAAGATTTGATAAAATAGTTACGATCATTTGATGAAAACGCTTTTGGACCTTTTGTGTGGTGCCCAGCTCTCCGTTCTTTTGCTGAAATATACCGAAGCTGTAACATTAAATCCATGTTGTTTTCATGAAAGATTTTTCCACGTGGAGATATGACAACTACACCTTTCGGAAGTAGAATACTCGCTAATCCATGATCTTGTGTAACGACAACATCATTTGCACATACTTTGTTCATGATATGTAAATCCACTGCCTCTTTATCTGAATCAACAAAGACCCACTTAGCTCCAAGGTCAGTTTCTGAGACATGTGCATACGATGCGATAAAGGTTACTTCTGCGACATAATTTTTTGCAACTTCAACAATTTCTGATTTTACTGGACAAGAATCAGCATCTACAAAGATCCTTACAACTTTTTTACTATATCTCTCTATTCTACATCACTCCGAGGATTCCTTCTTTTCATAGATACTCCTTATCATAAATACAAAAGTAACAAATTTGTTACTTTTTCTTTGTCGAATTATTTTTTAAGTTTACCCCTTGACAACTTACAATAAATAGTTTATTCGTAATAACCAAACTCTAAACCTTTTTTATCACAATTTTTTATTATAATATAAAGTTCAATGATTGGCTATACAAATAAAGCAAATATAAATCAAGTTTTAACATGAAAAAAATAACAACAAACTTTATTGCTACTTTCGTTTTGATTGTTGTTTTCATATTAAAAACTAAATACATATTGAATAACAATTAGTGGTCTTTTCATCTTTAAAAACAGTTAACACATAAAACTACTTATAGTTAGTCTATTGTTTTTCATCCCTAAGGATTGACAAATACACAAGTGGCATCTTTGCTGTTCTACAACGATGACAAACATATAAAACCACATGTTCCATTTCAATAAAGTTTGCGAAAAGACCATATATATATTCACCAATCCCCTGGGCTGAATATACTAAAGCACATATCACTGAAAAGTGTATGCGCTAAATTGTACGATTATTATAGATGTTTAAAATTGTATTTGCGGTTTCCTCTACCGCTTTATTCGTTACATCAATAACATCACAACCAATGTTGGTAATAATATTATCGAAATAGCTTAACTCTTCATTTATTCTATCTATATTTGCGTAAATTGCTTTATCATTCAGCCCTAGAGACTTCAAACGCTCTTTTCTTATATAGTTTAACTTTTCAGAGCTTATTTTTAACCCAAAGCATTTATTAGCAGGTACTTGAAATAGTTCGTCAGGGGGGTCAACTTCTGGTACGATTGGTACATTTGCCACCTTTAAACGTTTATGAGCTAAATATTGTGATAATGGAGTTTTGGAAGTGCGTGACACACCAACTAAGACAATATCAGCTCTTAAAATTCCTCGAGGGTCCCTTCCATCATCATACTTTACAGCAAACTCAATAGCTTCAACTTTCTTAAAGTACTCGTCATCTAGCTTTCTAACCATACCTGGTTCTTGGCGAGGTTTCGTATCATATGCAATTTGCATTTTATCTATAAGTGGACCAATAATATCATAAATTACAACACCTTCACGCGCTGCTTCTTGAATCAAAAACGTACGCATTTCAGGAATAACTAACGTATAAGCAATAATTGCATTATTCATTTTTGCTAGTGAAAGTACTTCGGTAAGAGTAGACGTATCCTCAACATATGGCACTCGCTTAATTTCAATGTTCGTGTTGCTAAACTGGCATATAGCCGCTTTTACAACAAGCTCTGCTGTTTCTCCTACAGAATCAGATACTACGTATATTTGTGGGTTATTCATCCTATTCCCCCATTTCAGTATATTAATAGACTTACAAATTGTTTATATTATTTCATCTTCCTCTATTGCTACAAGTACCTTTGTCATATTTGTTTTCGTAATTCTACCGATTACTTCATACCCTTTGTCTGTTTCTTTTATGACTGGTAATGCATCAATTTGTTTTTCAATTAATATTCTAGCAACATCTATCATTAAGTCATCTCTTTTACACATTGTTATATTCGGCATTCTTGTCATAATAATATTAACAGGAATTGTTGTCAACTCTTGTTTACCGATACTAGCTCTAAGTAAATCCTTCCTTGATAAAACCCCAACGAGTGAAGTGTTATCATCTACTACGAACAGTGTACCAACATCTTCTAAAAACATTGTACAAATAGCATCATATACCGACACACCTTCATTAACTACAACAGGAATTGATTGATAATCCTTAACTAAGATTTTCTTTATTTTATCGCTCAATAGCTGTGAACCAGTCTTTCCTGTATAAAAATAGCCAACACGTGGTCTTGCTTCTAAGTAACCAGCCATTGTTAATATAGCTAAGTCAGGCCGTAATGTCGCTCTTGTTAAATTTAATTGGTCTGCAATATGTTCACCGGTGATAGGTCCATTGTCCTTAACAATTCGTAGTATTTGCTCCTGTCGTTTACTTAATTCGATTGTAATCACCACCTTTAATTTTAGCAATTGCAATATATACTCTTATGTAGTTTGTTCCTACAAGATATTATATACTAAGTTGGTAGCTTTGAAAAAACCTACTGTATACTTTAATACAATAGGCTGATGTTAAATACATTATAGTTTATTTTTCAAGTTGTCTAATTGATTTAAAAATCTTTTTGATTTTAACGCTAACCCTGAGTATTCATCATAGTATGCAGCTATGATCGTATTTAATTGTTGCTTAGTTTCAGTTTTAACAGAAATCCTGCCTAATCTGCTTAGATCATAATAGTAAAAAAGTCGTAATAATCTTACCGTAGCCTGCGATATCTTCAAATGATGAACATCTTTTCCATAACACTTATGACAGATTAAACCACCTTCTTTTATAGAAAAAGCAAACTGTCCTTCACTATTATGGCAAATGGCACAATGATCTAACACCGGATGTAACCCTAATACTTGTAAAATTTTCATTTCGTAAATGAAGGTTAATATTTCTAAATCTTCTCCCTCATTCATATAGTTGAGTGTTTGATAAAGTAATTCAAATAAGAAAGGGTTTCCTTTTAGATCTTCCGTACTTTTATCAGTCAACTCTACAACATATGACGCGTATGCAGTACGAAATATGTCTTCACGAATAGCTCGTAATGATGAGCTTGCTTCTCCTTGTTGAAGGTTGCCTAGACCACTTCCTTTTTGTATTAAGAAATGGCCATAAGTAAATAATTGAGTAATTGAGGCTAGACGACTATTAGGCTTCTTTGCTCCTCTAGCCATTACTCCAATTTTACCTGCTTCCCTAGTAAATAGAGTAACAATTTTGTTTGTTTCACCATATTCATTTGTTCGAATAACAATTCCTTCATACTTTTGCAACAAGTTTTGTCCACCACCAAAAAATCAGGCAGATCACGACATTGGAAAATCTAGTTTTGCTAGGTCATTCTCTTTGTCTTCGGGTCCTCCATCGTTCTCCTTCTCTAATTCTTTAAAAAGAAGGTACGTATCAATGTTACCTGTTTGACTAAATATACTCCAGGTAAAATCTAACATAAGAATCCCACCTTTCTGATGATACACGCTAGCATATAACTTCCAATCCCTATGTTTAGGGTGAGCACTCCTGCCAATATCATGTTACACAAATTTTGTTAAAAGGTGTTTCTCAAACGTCTACCCCTATATTTTATGGGAAAAAGTCCAGGATGACAACTTGTCCAAATCGATATCATTAATAATCTTCTTCATTAAAACCAAAGTCTCGAATATGTGTCAATTTGTTGCGCCAATCTTTTTGAACTTTAACCCAGAGTTCTAAAAACACTTTCGTGCCTAATAATGTTTCAATGTCATGTCTTGCCCTTTTTCCAATTTCTTTTAGCATCTTTCCTTGCTTACCAATGACTATCCCTTTTTGAGAACTTCTTTCAACTATTATCGTTGCACTAATATAAATGGCATTATTGTTCTCTCTTCGCTGAATACCGTCTATTACTACTGCAATGGAATGTGGAATCTCTTCTCTTGTTAAATGTAGTGCCTTTTCTCTAATTAACTCAGCAATAATAAATCTTTCAGGGTGATCTGTTACCTGATCTTCTGGATAATACTGAGGCCCTTCAGGTAAATATTTTTTAATTTGATCTAACAGAGTTTCGACATTACTACCTTGTAACGCAGAAATTGGAACAATTTCTTTAAACGAATATTTCGATTCATATTGCTTAATTAACGGCAACAAGTCATCAGGATGGATTTCATCTATTTTGTTTACAACAAGGAAGACTGGCGTATTCACTGCTTGTAATCTTTCAATAATATATTCATCACCACGACCAGTTCCTTCAACAGCGTTTACCATAAATAGGACGATATCAACTTCTCTTAAAGTATCCTGCGCTACCTTCATCATGAAATCGCCAAGCTTATGTTTCGGTTTATGTATTCCTGGTGTATCAATAAAAATAATTTGACTGTGATCTTCCGTATAAACCCCTTGGATTTTATTACGTGTCGTCTGAGGTTTATCACTCATAATTGCAATCTTTTGACCAATTACATGATTTATAAAAGTTGATTTTCCAACATTCGGCCTACCAATGATTGATACAAAGCCTGAATGATATTTTGTAGTATTCATCAAAATCCTCCAAGATGTCGTAAAATAGTAAGAAACATACAAAACGATAGACCCAGCGCATCAAATGTGACTCGAGGGGATAGGCGCTGGAGCTAGACAATACGAAATGCGCAAGCGCCTTGCTCATCCCCGAAAAGCACTGGAGTCATTTCATTTGAAGGTGCTTTTTGCCTTCTAGTGCAATGACGAAGTGACTCGAGGGGATAGGCGCTTTAGCTAGACAATACGAAATGCGCAAGCGCCGCTTATAAAAATAATATAAGTTTTGGCAGAAAAATAAGTATTCCAATCATAACGGAAATAATCGCAAAAAGCAAAACTGCACCAGCTGAAATATCCTTGGCAAGTTTAGCTAATGGATGGTAATCATTTGTAATTAAGTCAACTGTTCTTTCAATAGCTGTATTTACCATTTCCAGACTCAACATTATGCCTATCGTAATGATTATTGCCACCCATTCAATTGGAGAAAGTCCAACAAATAATCCTAAAAACAACACAATAATTGCGATATTAATATGAATTTTAAAGTTTCTTTCCTTACTAGCTACATGTCTAATACCATTTATCGCAAACAACAAACTGTTTCTAAATTTATTGTTATTTCTATCTCGATAGCCCATATTGTTCAAGTAATTCCTTTTGTTTAGTAAACATAATTACTTCTTCTTCTTCGGTCTCGTGATCATAGCCAAGCAAATGTAATAATCCGTGAACTGATAAAAAAGCGAGCTCCCTATCAAATGAATGTCCATATTCTTCTGCCTGTTCTTTTGCTTTGGTCGTTGAAATGATAATATCTCCTAGCACTACAGGAAGTTCTATACCAGTAATTTCGATTTCATCCTCCCCCATTTCTTCCATAGCAAATGAAATAACGTCAGTCGGTTGATCTTTATTTCTATACTCTCGATTAATTTCTTGTATGCGCTTATTACTAACAAATGTAATTGATAATTCTGCTCCGTCATCAATATTTTCTCTTGTTGCTACAAATTGTAAGATGTCTTCTACCAAGTTTTGATGTTCGTCTCTCACCTTTTTTGTTTCATCAATAAAATCGATAATTAAACTCATGCCTCTTTCACCTTCTGTCTCGTTGCTTCTGGATATTCAATTCTTGAGTGGAATATCCCTTTTAAAGTTTCACATAGAGATGATGAAACAACATCAAGCTCTTTCAAAGTTAAATCACAATTGTTCAGCTGCCCATCTTGTAATCGATCTGCAATGATATTCTTAATAAGCTTTTGAATTTCTGCTGAACTTGGATTTGTCAGCGAGCGTACTGCTGCTTCTACACTATCTGCAATTCCTATAATGGCAGCTTCCTTCGTTTGTGGCTTTGGCCCTGGATAGCGAAACTCTTCTTCTGATATAGGAATTTCAGATTGCTGTTGAGCTTTATGATAAAAATACTTTATTAATGATGTTCCATGATGCTGTGCGGCTATATCCACAATTTCAGTAGGTAACTTGTGTTTCCTTAACATTTCTGCCCCTTCTGTTGCGTGTGCAATGATTATATTTTTACTCAGCTGCGGGGCAATATTGTTATGAGGATTTTCGATATTCATTTGATTTTCAATAAAAAATTGAGGCCTCTTCGTCTTTCCTATGTCATGGTAATATGAACCGACTCTTGCTAATAAACCATTTGCACCAATCGCTTCACATGCAGCCTCAGATAGATTTGCAACCATTACGCTATGATGATATGTCCCAGGAGTTTCCACTAGTATTTTCCTTAACAAAGGATGGTTTGGATTTGACAGTTCTATAAGTTTTATCGTCGAAAGTATGCCAAAACCTGCTTCTAAAAATGGCATAATCCCGATTGTGAGAACAGCTGCTGAGAGACCTGAAAATATCGCCATTGCTACGTAAATTCCTATTTCCAATAAAGAATATTGTCCGTTTTTCAGTAACATGATTGATGTAATTACAATAATATTAATTACCGAAATGAATAGACCAGATTGAAGAATTTTTGCACGATGGTTAATTCGATCTAAGAAAAACACACCTACTAAGCCACTACATAAAAAGTAAACACCAATCGAAAAGTTAAAAGAACCAATAACTCCTTCGTTAAACATAATACTACCGCACACAGCAAATATCGTACTAGTTAATACCGCTAAGCGATCATTTATTAACACCTTGATTAACAATGGGCCTACAGCAATTGGAGTTAAATAACCAATATCTGACCATCCAAACTGATGCAGTAAACTAGTTCCTTTCATTAACAAAATCGTTATAGTGAATATGATTGTATATAACAATAAGTCCACATTCTTATTTGACCTTTTACTTTCATCTCTAAAGAAATGATATGAAACTGCTGCTAACATCAAACCAATCATTAAGCCAAGCCCTATAAAAGGCTGAAAAGAACGTTTATTTTGTACTAAATCAATTACTTCAAGCTTTCTAATGATATCTTGAGTTATCAGCTCTCCTTCCTCTACAATGATTTGACCTTGAATAATCATCACGGGTTCCACTGCATTTCTTGCCTGTTCCCGCTTTTCCTCGGTAGCTTCTACATCATAAATCATGTTAGGAATAATGACGAATTTCACTAACTTGGATATTGTATTTCTTAATGAAGATTTAACATTAAGGTACTGTAATTCATTCTCTGCTTGTCTTTTTGCACTCTCTATTTCATTAGTACGGAGTTCTTCACTCATAATATTTTGCACTACTGTAATAGCTTTCTCTTGAGCATTTGTTAATTGCTCAGGTGTAGCTTGAAATAGTACTTCGATCTCCTGATTTGAAAACAGGTTGACTATATCTTCAGGCATCTTTGTTTTGAGCAACTCTATTTTTTCTTCATCAGTCGGTTCTAAGCGTTGTGGCTCTAATTCAGCTTCTTCATTTTCTATGCCTTCTTCGTTTTCAATAACCGCTCTAATATTTGCATATTTCTCGTTCAATTCCCCATTGACTTCATCAATCCAAGAAAAAAAGTCAGAAATTACATCTACGCTATTTTCTTCATATTCTTTTTTTTGTAAGAATACATCCTGTACCTCTCCAGCAGCTTCCTTTCTTTTTCGCTCAGTCATTTCTTTATCTTCTATCGTTTTCGGGGAGTATATCGTTTGTTCTGCATCATTGTGTAATTGGATATTGTACTTCTTTGGCTCGACGTTACTATATAAAGCTAAAAATATAACTGCTGCTATAACAACATAAAAACCGATATGAACAAACTTATATTCCTTCAGCAATGTTAAAAGCTTTTTCATATATTCCATTAATTTCATGAATTCTGCTCCCCTCCTTTGTTAGAAAAGCTGCTTTTGCCGCATTGTTATTTTTCATACTAGGCTCGTTTCGTAAACTCTGTTGCTTAGTTCCTATACAAGAAGATAAAGATGACGTTTTAATATACAATCATCATTAGCAGAAAAGATGACACGAGTTCTAGTTGTATACGTGTTTATGTTTTTATACGAAAAACAATAATCTATACGAAAACAGGCATCATACTAGGGCTTAACACGATTCAACTAGCGTACCTTACCTTCTAATCCTTAACTAAACGATGAAAACCTGATATGGCTGATGTATGTCTTTTTTAGAATAATAATGTTACTGAACAACCATTTTCACATCATTCATTGCTAGTAAAATAAAGCATAGAATATATATAGGAAATTGACCCATACAATCATTTGCAAGGGTCAAAAGCTTTATAAATTAGCTTTGTCATATGCTGTAATAATTCTACTCACTAAAGGGTGTCGTACTACATCTGATTGTTCTAGAAAAACAAAAGAAACTCCTTTAATATTCTCCAAAATTTCCTTTGCAATAGCCAACCCTGATGTTACTCCTTTAGGTAAATCTACTTGAGAAATATCTCCAGTAATCACCATTTTTGAATCGAAACCTAATCTAGTTAAAAACATTTTCATTTGAGCAGGTGTAGTATTTTGAGCTTCATCCAATATAATAAATGCATCGTCTAATGTTCTACCTCTCATATATGCCAACGGGGCGATTTCAATAATCCCTCTCTCAATTAATCTAACGGTATGTTCAACTCCTAAAACATCATGGAGGGCATCATAGAGTGGTCTCAAATATGGATCTACCTTCTCTTGTAAATCTCCAGGTAGAAATCCAAGATTTTCCCCAGCTTCTACAGCAGGTCGAGTAAGTATGATTCTTTTGACATGTCCATTTTTTAATGCGTTCACTGCCATGATTACTGCTAAATAGGTTTTTCCTGTCCCTGCTGGCCCAATACCAAACACCATATCATTATTCTTAATTGAAGAGATATAGTGGCGCTGTCCGAGAGTTTTCACACGAATTGATTTGCCTTTAACTGTTACAGCAATTTCCTCTTTAAAAAGTTCATCAAAATATTCTAGCGTGCCTTTTTTACTTAGTTGAATGGCATATAAAACATCTCGTTCACCAATTTGAATACCATTTCTAATTAGCTTCAATAACTGTGTTAAAATCTCATCCGCTTTTTTTACATTCTCATTGTCACCAGATACACTTACTGTTTCACCACGAGTTACAATCGTTACTTGCAGTTCTTCTTCAATACGCTTTAAGTTAGTATCATGTATACCAAATAATGAAATGGCTTCATTTGCGTTTTTTACTTGTTGTTTTATCGTTACTAACGCTTCTGACATTATTTAATCTCCTTGAATGATTGGCTTCTCAATTGCGATATTTTCTATTACTGTGTAAATAATTTCTACCTTTAATTTACCATTCTCATTCGTTTCGTGCAAAACTTTTTCTTCTTTTATAGTTGCATCTTCGTCAAGTTTAGTTTGCAATTCTGTTCGTGCAGATTCAA
Organism: Cytobacillus sp. Hm23; assembly: GCF_051842895.1. NCBI lineage: Bacteria > Bacillati > Bacillota > Bacilli > Caryophanales > Bacillaceae > Cytobacillus > Cytobacillus sp. Hm23. Next base: position 6,546 of record NZ_JBPXRQ010000043.1, on the reverse strand, counting down.
TTGCCAGTTCTTTTGCTTCCTTCTCTGAATAGACTCTTTCAACTGTCTCTGTTTCCCTTATCACATTTTTCATATATGATACTGGCAGCTTCCAATTTAATAAATGAAGATCTTTTGTTGTTTCGTATGTTTCATAATTCCGATAGTCATTTTTAGCAAATCCCCAAAATGGAAGGGTTATACCCCCAAATGATAATAGATGTTTTGACTTTGAATTACCAGTAAGAACATGTATTGTTTGGGATAACGGTGTTTTCACTGTTGCCCGATACCAAGTTTCACCATATACCTTTCCACGTGCAGCGACTATTTGAGTATTATCTTCTTTTCCGATCATTCCACTTACTAGTAATTCTCCTTTATTGACATGTTGATTGATTTCAACAATAGCCTGACCTTCTTCTACAAACATCTTAGTAATTACTGATTCTTTTTTTGCTACTAAGTGTTGAGGACCAATTTGTTCTGGTTCCTCTGGTTCTTCCTTTTCAACTACTTGAAAATGATATGTAGTACCCCTTAGTTCTACACCAATCCAAGTAATTGAATCAATATTGTTTGTTAACTGCTGTTGAATAATATCGACATCTTCAAGGAGAAATTGTAATTTACCTTTTTTAACACCCATTTCATCTAAATGTTGATAAATTTGATGCTCAGTTTGAGGTTGAGCGCCATCAATTTCAATCTGCCAGACGATATTCGATAACAGAATCATAATGACAAAAAAAAGTAATAGCCCAAGTAAAAAACCACTATTCGTAAGTACTTTTTTCATTAGGAAAGGTAGTCCAACTTTTTGGATAAAAAAAAGCTTACAGTCAAATGTTCTTACAACTCGTCTTACCTTACTAACATCTTTCAGTAACATAAAAAAAGTAACTGACTCTGTTCCCTGTCTCTTAACATTCCATATATTTATATCATTTTGAATACATTGATTTATAAATCGTTCAATACCTTTGCCTTTAGCATTTACTTGAATAACACCAGTCATAAAGTTCAACCACTGATTTTTCATTTTTTCCCCCTTAATTAATCATTAATATATGTAACTTGTTCAATTTTCCCTTCCAATAAGAGCTCCTCTGGTTGTATCATTTTAATTACAAAGGACTCCCCTTTCACGAGCAGTTGACCTTGCTTTAACAATAATCGCAGTTCATCATCAGCAAATGAAAGCAACCCCCGGTGGTTTTCAATATATATGTGTAATTGCCCAATCATTGTTATGCGGGGAAGGTCCATCGTCACATCCGCGGGTAGTTCTAGTTTATTTGTAAGCCAATTTCTCATTTGGTGCCGCAATTTCTTCATAATAAAAGAACCCCCTTTCAACTCATGTTTATGAGTTAAAAGGGGGTTCTATCACTATAATTTCTTATCTAGATTGGCCCATTTTCGACTGTGAACGGTGTGAAATTGGCTGATATGGTTTTTTTCCTCGTGGAGGTCCAAGAATTTCGCTAAAAATAACTCCTTGGACAACACTCTTTTTCGTTATCAACAGCTTATTTTCCTTCTGCACCTGTTTAGAGCTTTTCTTCTGCATTGGTTCAGTTTTTTCTATTGATTGATTGTTCCGTTCCCTAACCACTTCTTTTAATTGATGATATAAATCTACTTTTGACTCAGCAACTTCACTTTCACGTTCCACAGTACTTGCTTGAGGATTATGCATGTCTTCCACTTCATTAAAAATAACAGGCTTTGCTTCATTTGTTGATGAAGTTCCTTTTGAATTAGAAGCCCCTGATGAAAAACCTTTAAATATTCTAGAAAACACACCAAACAAAATCACTAATAAAACTATATTTGATATGAAGAAATCTATAATTTGCTCCATTAGGAGTCACCCCCATCATGAACGCTACGATTGTTCATCTTCATCTTGATCGTCAGTAAGCTTTCCTATAGAGTCTCTCATATTTGTATCAGCATCTATATTTTTTAGACTCATGTAATCCATGACTCCAAGCTTACCTGTCCGTAATGCATCTGCCATAGCGAGAGGAACCTCGGCTTCGGCTTCAACAACTTTAGCTTGCATTTCTTGAACACGAGCCGTCATCTCTTGCTCCTTGGCAACAGCCATAGCTCTTCGTTCTTCCGCCTTAGCTTGGGCAATATTTTTATCTGCTTCAGCTTGGTCTATTTGCAACTCTGCCCCAATATTTTTACCGATATCAATATCTGCAATATCAATCGACAAAATTTCAAATGCAGTTCCTGAATCTAGACCTTTCGCTAACACTGTTTGAGAAATTAAATCTGGGTTTTCTAAAACTTTTTTATGATTACCTGAAGAACCGATTGTACTTACGATCCCTTCACCTACACGGGCTATAACTGTATCTTCTCCAGCACCACCGACTAAGCGATCAATGTTTGCACGCACTGTAATACGTGCTTTTGCTTTTACTTCGATGCCATCCATCGCAACACCCGCAATAAATGGTGTTTCAATTACTTTAGGGTTAACACTCATTTGAACTGCTTCTAATACGTCACGACCAGCTAGATCTATCGCAGCACATCGTTCAAATGACAACTCTATATTCGCACGCTGTGCGGCAATAAGTGCGTTCACAACTCTATCTACGTTACCTCCTGCTAAATAATGACTCTCCAATTGATTTGTACTAACATTTAAGCCAGCTTTTACTGCTTTTATTAACGGATTGATGACCCTTGACGGGATAACTCGACGTAACCTCATTCCGATTAAAGTGAAAATACTTACTCTTACACCTGCAGCTAGAGCAGATATCCAGAGCATAATAGGAACAAATGTAAATAATACAGCTAAAACAATTATGACAAGTGCTACAGCTAACAATACTAAAATAGTTCCAGTATCAAATTGCATAAAAATATTCCTCCTTGATATATTATTGTTCTTATTACTTTATACAACATTTTATTATTGCATTCTATACTATTTCTCTAACTACAATACGAGCTCCTTCTGTTTTAATCACTTTAATTTTTTTATTATTATCAATATATCCACCTTCAGTGACAACATCTAGGCGTTCATTATTGATCACAACAGTTCCAGAAGGTCGAAGTACAGTAGTTGTGTAGCCTTCTTTTCCAATTAAATCATTTCTATTCTTATTAGTTATATAACCTTCATCACTATTTGTAGAATCTCTTAGAATAATTCTGTTAAAAATACGTATTTTTTTGCCAAACACCTTAAATAATAGAATTGAGGCTAATATTGTAACAAAAATCGCAATTAGTAACGATACCGCCATGTGACCGACATCGTCTGTCGCTAAAAATAAGCTAGTAAGAATTGACCCAAAGCCAATCATCCCTAATATTCCCCCCGGGACAAAAAATTCTAAAATAATGAGCACAACGCCAGCAAAAAAGAAGATAATTGCTTCCATCCCCGCAAGTCCTGCTACAAAATGGCCGTAGAAAAACAATAACAAACTTGACGCCCCCATTAAGCCTGGCACACCAAATCCCGGTGAGTATAACTCAACTAACAAGCCAATGCTGCCGATTGATAGTAAAATTGGGACAACAACCGGGTTAGTAATAAATCTCGCGATATTTTCTGCCAAACTGACTTTTGTTTCCACAATCTCTGGATTGTCAAAACCGAGTAATTGCGTTAGCTCTGAGCGATTATTTACAATTCCTTCAGCATACTTCACTTCATAGGCTTGATCCGCTGTTAAAGTTAACAGCTTTCCTTTCTCCGCATTATACTCTGGGAGATCAACCTCTTTATCCGCCATAGCGATCGCGTAAATAGGGTCACGACCGTTCAAAGCCGCAGCTCCTTCCATCGATGTATTCCATGATGATTGAGCCTTTTCGTCTGCTGCATTACCATCACTTGTTATGACCGCTGCAGCCCCCATAGAGGCAGTTGGACTCATATAAATTTCATCTGCATTTAATGCAATATATGCACCTGCTGATAGAGCATGAATATTTACATATGCCACAATCGGAACATCTGTAGAACTAATTCGTTTTCCAATTTTTCCAGCAGCATCCACCGCTCCACCAGGGGTATTTATTTCTAATATGATTAAATCTGCCCCAGCTTCCTCTGCTTCAGAAATTGAACGATCAATGAATGCATATAAACCTTTCTCAACAGTGTCTTCCACAGGGATAACATAGACCAGTTCCCCACTAGTGGAGCCTTTCATAGGGATAAAAGATAGAATAACTGCTGTAAATAACATCATAACAAAGAATGGTAAACGTATTCTTCTCATTTTATAGACCCTCCTTTCTAATTTTAGCCTATTTAATTTTGAAATTACTTATGTATTCTTATACGTTTACAATATAAAAAAGTTTCAGTAATGGAAAAGAATTTAAAAAACAGCACCTACCATCGGGTGCTGTTTTATTAAGAAAGAAATTGTTGTACAACTTTATTCACAAGTGAACCATCGGCCTTACCTTTGACCTTTGGCATCAACGCGCCCATTACTTTACCCATGTCAGCTTTAGAAGAAGCATTCACTGCAGCAATGGTTTCTTTCACTATTTCTTTAATTTCATCTTCTGAAAGTTGCTTTGGCATATAAATTTCTAATAATGAAATTTCATCTTTCAGTTTATCTACCAGGTCCGAACGACCAGCTTTATCAAATTCTTGGAGGGAGTCTTTACGTTGTTTTAATTCGCGAGAAAGTACAGTTAACTCCTCGTCTTCAGATAGTTGGCTACTACCTAGTTTAATCGCTTCATTTTGAAGTGAAGACTTAACCATCCTAATGACGGAAAGTTTTTCTTTTTCTTTATTTTTCATCGCTTGCTTCATATCAGTATTTAAACGTTCAAGAAGACCCATAACTACACCCTCTTTTAGAATTTACGCTTTCTAGCGGCTTCAGACTTCTTCTTACGTTTTACGCTTGGCTTTTCATAGAATTCACGCTTTCTTGCTTCCTGTAACGTACCTGTTTTAGAAACCGAACGTTTGAAACGACGAAGAGCATCTTCAAGCGATTCGTTTTTACGAACGACAGTTTTTGACATTCTATTTCCCTCCCTCCGAAAACAACCACTCACAATCTAAACAACATGTAATTAAACATGTACTTTGCAATTATAGTATAATCGGTATTAAAGGTCAACCAAAATTGGTGTCATGTAATGTTACCCTTGTCCATACAATGTGATAGGAGAGGTGATTTACATGGCAATGGCAAAAATCATTTCATTATTTGCTGTTTATTTATCAATATTTCTATTTGGAATGACTGTGATGCGGATAGGTTTATTTAATATTTCACACGAAAAGATGAAACATGTTATCAAAAGACTTACAATAAATCCGTTTAGCGGTTTTCTTGTCGGGATTGTTGTTACTGCATTATTGCAAAGTAGTTCTGCAGTTATGATCATAACAATCGGCTTAGTAGCAACTGGCTACATAAATTTTAAACAGTCTATCGGAATTATCCTAGGAACAAATATCGGAACAACATTTACTACAGAATTCATAACCATTGATTTAGAAGCAGCAATTTTGCCACTCATTATTTTAGGATTTTTGTTTTTATTTACAAACAATATTAAGCTATTTAGTACAGGAGCCATTGCATTTGGATTAGGCTGCTTATTCGTCGCAATGAATGGCTTTGAGCAATTAGCGGAGCCCCTATCTCTCATACCCTCTGTACACTCTTTTTTAGAGATCACAAATAAGAGTGGTATTTTTGGAGTAGGTTTAGGGACGTTTTTGACAGCAATTATTCAATCTAGTACTGCCACAACCGGAATTGTTATGGGCTTTATGAATGAAAATGTTTTAAGTTTACAGGCCGGAATCGCCATTATATTAGGGTCAAATATCGGGACATGTATAACTGCATTTTTAGCTAGTATCGGTGCTAGTCATGAGGCAAAATTAACTGCATATGCACATATTTGGTTGAATGTATTAGGTGTAGCCATTTTCTATCCTTTTATAAAAAGCCTAGGTACAATAGCTGAACTCCTCACCACTATTCCTGATGTTCAGTTGGCTCATGTTAGCGTTATTTTTAATGTTATTTGCTCTCTTATTGCCCTGCCACTTACTGGCCTAATTGCTTCATTTATTATTCGAATCCATAGCACAAAAAAAATAGCTTAATGACCATAACCAAAGTTTATTTTTGATATTTACTTTTATTGCAATTTGTTACCATCATATGACACAGCTACAACTGAATTCGCAATCATGCTGCATAATTAAAAAGCGTGCACACTTGATCAGCGTCATCAAAGGTTAAAGTTAATGAAAAACATATTATGATGGCGCTGTGCTAGACAATTAAAAAAAACTGTATTCACATTAAATGTTTTTTTCGTACAAAAGAATAAAAACGGATGCAACTATAGTATCATGGCATCTTTGCTGATCTTTAAAATGCTGATTAGCTTAATCACAATAAAAAAAGGTTCAACGTCAAATGTTGGGGTGAAGCAAGTTCTCTTCGCCCTATCCAACATGAACACCCACTTTTTTATACTTATGAGCTAATAAGATTTTAGCTCTAAAACGCTTGAAACTTC
>NZ_JBPXRQ010000042.1:0-38424 GCF_051842895.1 Cytobacillus sp. Hm23 | reverse complement strand
CTCACTGCCAACAAATAAGATAATAGAGGCACTACCACTCTAAATAGAAAAAGGTGAATCTGAGCTCGCTCAAATTCACCTTTTTCACTTTTTGAGGCTAGTTATGTCCCAGCCTCTTTTTATTACGCTCTATTGGCAACCTTTGTTGCTATTTGATATCAAATTAGGAAAACAACGATTGATAAGAAACAATTTTTTATTTCTCTAAAAATGACTATGCAGCCAGCCAAGTTAGCTATTCATAAAGCGATTAATTCGTTTGATTGCTTCTTGCAATTGTTCCATTGATGAAGCATAAGAACATCGGATATGCCCTTCTCCGCTCTCACCAAACACATGTCCAGGTACAACAGCGACCTTTTCTTGTATCAATAATTTTTCAGCAAATTGTTCAGAGGTCAACCCAGTACTTTTTATGGAAGGAAATGCATAAAATGCTCCCCCTGGTAGATGGCAATCAAGACCGATATCGACTAATGATTGAACAAAATAGTTCCGACGACGTCTATAGCTTTTTTTCATTCCCTCAACATCCTGACGTCCATTTTTTAACGCTTCAATCGCACCATATTGAACTGGTGTCGGTGCACACATCATGGAATACTGATGAATTTTGAGCATAGCCTGTAAAAGCTCAGCAGGAGCAGCAACATACCCTAATCGCCAGCCTGTCATTGCAAAACCTTTAGAAAAGCCGTTAATTACAATCGTACGCTCTCTCATGCTATTTACATTTGCTATACTATAGTGCTGCTCATCGTAGGAAAGTTCAGAGTATATTTCATCTGATATAACTACCAAATTGTATTGATCAACAATTTCTGCTATAGCTTCTAGTTCTTCTTTTGTTAACACCGCTCCTGTAGGATTGTTTGGAGAGCAAATCATAATCGCTTTAGTTTTCTCAGATATCACTTTTTCAATATGCTCTGGCTTTAGCTTAAATTGATCAGTTTCCGTTGTTTGTATAGTGATAGGTCTACCACCAGCTAATGTAACTAATGGTGCATACGACACAAAACTTGGTTCAACAACAATCACTTCATCTCCTTGATTAACAATAGCTCTTAAAGCAAGATCAAGAGCTTGACTAGCCCCAACCGTAACAAGAATCTCTTGCTCAGCATTATACTGAAGCATATATTGGCTCTTTAAGTATGATGCTATTTCCTGTCTCAGTTCAAGTAACCCTGCATTAGCAGTATATGACGTATACCCTTGTTCTAATGATAGTATACACGCCTCACGTATACTCCACCCTGTCACAAAATCAGGTTCGCCAACCCCTAACGAAATAACCCCTTCCATACTAGCTGCTAGATCAAAAAAACGACGAATCCCAGATGGTTTTAAACTTAAAACTGTATCTGATAAAAATGATCTTTCTGTATGAATCATGGTGACACCACAATACGCTGATCTTTATCATCTTGATCGAACACTGTACCATCATGTTTATATTTTTTTAACATAAAATGCGTAGTCGTTGAGATTACAGAATCAAGTGTAGACAACTTCTCAGAAACAAAATTGGCGACCTCTGGCATTGATCGACCTTCAATGACGACAGATAGATCATACGCTCCACTCATTAGATAGACAGATTTTACTTCCGGATAACGATATATGCGTTCAGCAACTTCGTCAAAGCCAACCCCACGCTTAGGAGTTACTTTTACGTCGATCATTGCAGTTACATTTTCGAGACCGTTGACTTTATTCCAATCTATCATTGGAACATATTGGACAATAACTTTAGAATTTTCTAATTTTTTTATACTTGCTTCAACTTCCTCTGTTGACAAGGAAACCATTTTTGCGATTGTTTCCGCAGGTAAACGACAATCAGCTTCTAGAACCTCAAGAATCTCAATTTCTTTTTGTGATAATTTCACGCATATCTCCTCCGCTTTTTTACGTATACACTGTTAGAATTTCTTCTGTTAATTTATTTATTATAGCATTTCAGTAATTAATTCGTTAATACCGGAAATGTAATATGAACTTGAGTGCCTTCTCCTAATTTACTGTAGAATGATATATTTCCGTTATGGGCTACAACAATTTGTTTAACAATTGCTAAACCGAGGCCGGTACCTCCATCTTTGCGAGTACGTGCTTTATTAATACGATAAAACCTTTCACCTAATTGATCTAAATGCTTTTCATCCATTCCTATACCTGTATCTGAAATGATTAGCTCACATTCATTATTTTTTACTTTTTTTAACTGAACTGAAATATTGCCTCCTTTATCAGTATAATGCATAGCATTATCTATAAGGTTATGAATAATTTGTTCAATACGATCTTCATCAGCATAAATAATAATTTCTGGATCCAGCATCATATTAAGTGAAATTTCGCTTTCCAACAAAATTGGTTCGTAAATTGCTAACGATTCTTCAATTGATTGTGAAAATACTAGTGGTACCTTTGTTAAGTTGTATACACTGCTCTCTAGCTTTGATAAGTCGAGTAAATCATGCACGAGTCGTTGCATTCGAGCAGCCTCACGATAAATCAATTTTAGAAATCGTTGTACATCCTCCTGTTTTTTTACGACGCCATCAACAATTGCTTCACTATAACCTTTTACATAGCTAATAGGTGTACGTAGCTCATGGGATACATTGGCTAGAAATTCTTTCTTCCGCTCATCCTCTTTTGCAATGGCACATGCCATATCGTTAAAAGCTTGTGCAAGCTTACCGATTTCGTCATTTGTTGATATTTTTACTCGTTCTGTATAATTCCCCTTAGACATGTGTTGGGCAGCTTGCTCAAGTTGCTTGAGTGGCTGAATCAATTTAGCAATAATTTTCCTCCCAAGGAGAATGGATAAAATGACAAATAAAACAGCAACTGGAATCCATAAATTAGTAATATCATTGATCATATCTGTAATATTCGCTAATGGGGTATATAAATAAATAATACCCTCTAGTCTATTTCCATCTAATAGAGGAATGATAACACCTAAAATCTGATGTCCCAATCTTTGTTCATATCCTATTTTGGATACGTGTTCACCTCTTAATAGTCGCTCTCTATCTTCTTCATCAATATATGATTCATAATCAATATCAAACGGTAGACATGCACTTAATTCTCTAGGATTTGTTATTAGCAACACTTCAGGCTCAGACATTTGGTTGTACCAATTAATTTGGTCAAGTAATTGGTCTGTTATTTCACCACCATTATAATTTGTAGCAAGTTGAGAGCCTTCTTCTTGAAGCGTTCTTCTTACATTTTCAACATAGTATTTTTCATAAAAATAATTTGATAATATATATGAAAAAAGAATTGTCCCAATAATGGCGAGACTAATAGTAATCCAAATTTTATGTGCTAATGTCAAATTTCTGATCACTTTAAACATCTTTTCACACCTCTAATTTATAACCAATACCCCATACAGTTCTAATCGAATCTCCAAACTCACCTAACTTTATCCTAAGCGTTTTAATATGAGTATCGACTGTTCTTACACCACCCTTATAATCAAAGCCCCAAACCCCTTCTAATAATTGCTCTCTACTCAATGCTTGACCTAGATGTTTACAAAAGAATAACAATAAATCAAACTCTTTAAGTGTTAACCCAATAGAGCTGCCATTTACTCGCACTTTACGACCTTTTTCATTAATTTCTAATAATCCATATTTAACAAATAAACCCTCCTCATTATGCATGCCTTGATTTGTTCGGCGTAAAACTGCATCTATACGGGCAATTAATTCACTTGGACTAAAGGGCTTTACAATATAATCATCTGCCCCCATTTTCAAACCGTATACACGATCCCACTCGTCACCTCTAGCAGTTAAAAAAATAATCGGTATGTTTGAGGTTTGACGTAGCTTCTCGCAAAATGTAAAGCCATCGATATCAGGCATCATCACATCAAGAATAATGATATCAATATTGTTTTTATCGAGTATGTTAAATGCCTCATTACCATCAGATGCATGGTATGATTCAAAATTATCACGCTCAACATACATCTGAATAAGGTTTCTCATATCCTCTTCATCATCAACGATCATTACTTTCTTCTTGTCAGTCATCATCGTTCACCTTCTCTTTTAATTAATTGAAATGGCCCTTTGCCTACTGGAATAATGCTTGTTATTTCCATTGTTTTTTGGTCAATAACATACACCTCATCACTATCATAGCTCGTGATAAAAAGCTCATCATTCATTGAAACCATTTCAACAGGATTCACACCTACATTTATTGCTGATATCTCTTCATATGTACTTGGATTGAATTTCCGAATCATACTTGATCCATGACTGAGGACAAAAATCCCTTCCTTTGTTTCAGAGAAAAATATTGGCATTGTTGGAGCGGCAATTTCCTCCTTCAGTTTTCCTGTTTCTAATGAAAACACACTAATGTTCGTCTCAATTTTGTTCGCATTACCATGCCCCCCTAGCCACAGTTCTTTATCCGCTTCTCGTAATAGTCCTCCTGTAGGCAAAGGATTTATGTTAAACGTATCGATAACCACATTATTAATAGCATCTACTACGGATAAACTTGTATCATCTATATTAACGACATATATTCTTTCTCCATCATTTGATTCAAACATACTAAATGGACGCTTCCCAATTTTTATTTCAGTTAGCTCCTCACCATTTAGAGAAAATTTTCGGATAGAATTTCTATTTTGATCAACAAGATAAATACTGCTTTTATCAGAGGAAAGAATTCCATTTACAATTCCTGCTCCAGTTTTCCAGGGAGTTAATTCTTTCCCTGTGGATAATTCATACAAATAAACACTTTCTTCATTCTTCCCATATAACATTAGTGTATCTTGATCAGGGAACATCAACCCTCCAGTAATTGCTCTATTTATTTCCCAAGACACCGTCTGCTCCTTATTAGAAATATCTATAAAAGATAGACTTGCATCCTTTATATTTACCGATACCACAGAGGATTGATGAAAATTAATTGGCTGAAATTGTTGTGTATTACTGCATCCTACAAGTAAAATGATTAGCATAACAGTAAGCATCAATACTTTTTGTTGAAACATATTTTTCACTCCTATAAAAGGGTTCAAACACTGAATCTTAGTTTGTTTAATGAGTTATAGATGGAATCTGTCAATCAATCAGTAAGAATCCCACCTACTATCCCTCATATATACTTAAGCTAATAGTTGTTCTTGTAATCATTATACATTTAAATTGTGTTCAAACAGTGAAGTTCATCTGCTATTGTTTAAGCGAATGGTTAATGGTTCTTAGTTCATCAACTAATTGATTTAATTAAGATGAGTCGTAGGACTTTAAACCGATGCATAAATATATACATGCTCTAAAAGCAAAGTAGTTGTTCGTACTTAGAAATTAAACTTATATATAATGCAAGTTCGCGGCTCCTTTTCTTCTTTACTACGATGACTAACATATAAAGCCACTTTTTATGGTGCTAATATAGAAACAATAGCAAAGAGTTTACAAAGGGGCCTTTGTAAAAAGTAGTATAATAAAAAGGGGTAGATGTGAAGAACATGGATAATCATTTTTTTGACCAAGTCATTGATCGGAAATATTCAAATTCTGTTAAGTGGGATGGTACTAAACGTGTTTTTGGTGTAGATGATGTGTTGCCAATGTGGGTTGCAGATATGGATTTCAAGGCGCCTCCACAAATACTAAAAGCAATACAGACTAGAGTAGAGCACGGTATTTTTGGCTACTCAGAACCACCTCTATCAACGAAAAAAGCTATTCAAAAATGGATGAACAAAAGACATCATTGGAATATCCGAGATAGTTGGATAACCTACTCGTCAGGTATTGTACCTGCATTAGCAACTGCCATCGAAGCGTACACAAAACCTGGGGATAAGGTTATGATGCAAACACCAGTCTATCCACCATTCTTTGACTTAGTCATAAAAAACGACCGGATTCCAGTCTATCATTCTTTTGATTTAGACGATGGCAAGTTCGAAATAAACTTTGACAAACTCGAACAACTAATTGATAAACAAACAAAATTGTTCTTTCTATGCAATCCTCATAATCCTGGTGGGAAAGTTTGGACTAAAGGTGAGCTAACAAAACTTGGTGAAATATGCTCATTACATAACATTACCATTATCTCAGATGAAATTCATTCAGATATTATTTTAGCAGGCACTCATATTCCAATTGCATCAATTGATGACAAGTTTGCTCAGCGAACTATTACTTGTATCGCACCAAGTAAAACTTTCAACCTTGCGGGTCTTCAAACAGCTGCTATTATTACACCTAATACGAAGCTAAGATTAGCTTTTCAAAAAGTTCAACAAAGGCAAGGATTCTATACTGTAAATGCACTGGGCATGGTTGCTATGGAAGCAGCTTATCAGTATGGAGAAGTTTGGCTGGAGAGCTTAATTGCATACTTGCAAGAAAACACTATGATTGTTGATCGTTATCTAAAGCAGCATCTACCAAGCCTTAAAATGATTAAGCCCGATGCTTCTTATTTGATCTGGATAGATTGCCGTAGTCTACACATGACAGATGAACAACTTAAGAGAAAATTATTAGTAGAAGGTAAACTGGCTTTAGAACCAGGCAGTAAGTTTGGTATAGCTGGTAATGGATTTGTTAGAATGAACATTGGTTGCCCAAAACAAACTTTATATGATGGTTTAAATAGACTGAAGAAAGCACTAGGATGAGTAACAAACATGTATAAATCCAATAATTTCACAAGCAATTAATTCATGTGTTTTTTAAAAGTCACTGTAAATCAGGTGGGGTAAATTCCCCACCTGATTTCAATATCAACATTTATTAAATGGTTTTGTCGCATTTCGTCGTATTAATTACTAAGTAACAAGTATGTATAAACCTAGTGTTCGTGGCATCTTTCTACTTACTGTGCTCATTTAATAACAATAGCAACTTTACAATATTACACTAAACTGCAGTTCTTAGTCATCATAAGCAATTTATTCCTCTTCCTTCTCTTCTTTATCTTTTTCATCACTATCGTCTTTATCAGATGGTTCTTCACCTTTGCTTTCCTCTTTAGAAATAACCCCACAAGCGATTCTTTCACCCGCATCACCTGCTGGCTGACTCATTCCATCATCCTTATCTTGATGAATAACGAGCGCTGTACCTTCCATAGTGAGTAATGAATTTTTATCTTCTTTTAACGTAACATCAGGGGCAGTAATATCTACTTTTACTTTTCCATCATCTTTAACGGTAATATTAGGTAAGTCTCCTGCATGTGGGCCTTCAGGCTGTAATAGGCCATGATCTTTATCTTCTGGATTAAAATGATTACCTGCTGACTTAAAATCTGGAGGTTCACACTTACCAGTTTCATGTATATGTATTGCATGCTCGCCTTCAGGTAAGCCCTCTAAATCAAGCTCTATTTTTACACCTTTGCTTTGTTCTGAAAATTTTGCTGTTCCAAGCGAATCTCCATCAGCATTATACATTTCTACATCTACCTTTGTTGGGTTTTCTTCTGTACAACCTATCGTCAAAATTAAAACAAATAACAAAGGATACAGTACTTTATACATTGTTACCTCCAAAAACACATTTTTCTTATATATTTCCCCCTATCCATTCCAATTATACAAAGGCTCTTTGCGTTATTTTGTTGCTTTTGTAACTAGATTAGAACAGCTACTCATGGATTTATTCAGTCGACATCATTGTTAGACTTGAAAAGACTCCACAATCGTATGATTTAAATATATTTTTCGATAGTACTTAAAGCAAAAGCTAGGTGATATCATCCTATAAAAAAAGAACCCTACTGAAATTTATTCAGTAGGGTCTTTCATTTGGTGTTTTTCCTCCAATATTTTTGCTCTTTGTTCCTCACGTGCTGAAACTTTTTTAAATATAACGAAAGTGACAAAAGCACCGATGGCAAAAATAACAAATGTTAACACTGCAGGTATATACTCCGTTTTATCTTCAGGAAAATACAAAAACAAATATAAAATAGCGAGTATTTTCATCTACACAACCCTTTCCAGCTACTCAATTACACTAATTGATTCGATAATTACCGGTTCAATTGGTTTATCATTCTCTCCAACTTCAACGTTAGCAATTGCATCGACAATATCCATTCCTTCTACTACTTGTCCAAAAACAGTATGCTTAAAATCTAAATGTGGGGTTCCACCATTTTCAACATAATATGCGATTATTTCTTCAGGGAAACCTGCTTTCTCCATTTCCGCTTCAAATCCAGAAGGAAGAATCTTATTTTGAACGATAAAGAATTGACTACCATTCGTATTTGGTCCACTGTTTGCCATTGATAGTGCTCCTCGAATATTAAAAAGCTGACGCGAAAATTCATCTTCAAAAGGTTGACCGTAAATGCTCTCTCCACCATACCCATTCCCTTCTGGGTCGCCACCTTGAATCATAAATTCATTAATAATTCGATGAAATGTTACGCCATCATAATAGCCATTTTCACTATGTGTAAGAAAATTTTCAACTGTCTTTGGTGCCAGCTCCGGAAATAGCTTGATTGTAATTATACCCATTGTTGTTTTCATTTCAACAACAGGAAAATTTGTAGTCTCATCAGATAATTGTGGATACTCAACCTTATCCTCAGTTTCTTCTTCATTATTTTCTTCTTGTTGCTCATCATTTTCATCATTGGATTGTTCTTGTTGTACTTGATCTGAAGAATTGTTTTCCTCCTTCACTTCCGCAGTGCCACATGCAGCAAGAATGAAAAACAGACTTGATATCATAACAATCATTTTTTTCATGGATTTAGTCTCCCTCTTTTTTTATATCAACTATTATCATATAAAAAAAGCAAGTCTACCACCAGTAAAAACTAATCTTTTGTCAATATGCACTTTTTACTTCATAATTGTAATTAAATATGAAAGCTCTTTTCGTATACTTTATAGCTGTATTATTTGAATTACGTTGGTTATATAAATGCATCATCATTGTTACGATGATGACATGCTACAAATGCTAACCTTCATAAAGTAGAAACAAGCGAAAACAGCAAAATATTATTGAATGGAGGAATATGTTTTGACACAAAATCACTTCCAAACCGGTGACATCGTTACAGCGATATATAAGACTGGGAAATATATTGGAGAAATTACTAACATTCGAGAAAACCATTATTTAGTCAAGATAAAAGCTGTTATTACCCACCCGACGCAAGGAGATCTGCATAATCCTAAACAAATTAACGTCCCATTGTTTCATGAACGTCGCGCGTTAGCCTTTGGTGAACAAGCAAACATTCCCAAGAAAATGGTTAAGCTATATAACGGAAACATCCTAGACTATGAAAAATCTTTACGCACAGCTCTTGAACTTATGAAAGAACAACTACAAGAAGACAACAGTGCGTGGGCACTTCAAAGTATTGATAACTTAATAAATCTAGAAAAAGAATATTTTTAAAAGGCTCTTGTTAACACGGTTATTCTGCAGCTAAAAATTGTCACAAATACTATTTTCAACTATTTTCCAATGCTAATATTAGCACAAAGAACATCCCATAATGCTTAAATCATAGTTAACATGAGCACCTTAAATAACGTCTAGCCTAAGAGTCCATTAACTTCTTTTAAGTATTTTTCTTTAACAAGTGTGAAAATAGCTAAATATAAGCAATTTTTCGTCAACTAAGCTATCGTATTAAATCATTTCATTCTGTAGCTTACTCATATATAATATGTTGATAACAATATCTTACATCTAAGAGGTGTTTATCATTTCAATTAAAAATAGAAATCTACTAATCATGTGGTTTGCAAATTTTTTTGTTGCTGCAAGTGCCACAATGATCATGCCATTCTTATCCCTTTTCATTGAAACGATGGGGGATTTTTCTGCTGACTATGTACAACGTTGGGCTGGTTTTGTATTTGGAATAACTTTTTTAACTGCTTTTTTTATGTCTCCCATATGGGGAAGGTTTGGAGACAAACATGGTCATAAAAAAGTTCTGTTAATATCGGGTTCTGGAATTGCGCTATGTACTCTATTAATAGCATTTGTTCAAAGTGTTGAACAACTTTTTACTTTACGTCTTTTGATGGGTGTAGTGACAGGCTTTATTCCCACCTCCTTAGCTCTTATATCTGCACAAACTCCGAAAGAAGAAGCAGGTAAGACTTTAGGCACATTACAAATGGGTACTGTTTCAGGAGGGCTCTTCGGCCCTTTGTTAGGTGGTTTATTAGCTGATGCTGTGGGCTTCCAATATACTTTCATTCTTACATCAGCTGGTATATTACTAGCTACGATTGTCGTTTTATTTGGAATTAAAGAAGTTAGACAAAGTAAGAAGAAAGGTAAACAACAAACATACTCAAGAAAAGAGGTACTTACCCATATCTTACACCAGCCAATACTCATTACCATTCTCTTAGTAACTACTTTGATCCAAATTGCGAATTTCAGTGTTCAGCCTTTGCTAGCATTATACGTCATTGATCTTACCAGTGGATCAAATATAGCATTTTTAGCAGGTATGGCTTTTTCTGCAACGGGCTTCGGTAACTTACTAGCAACAAGACAGTGGGGAAATTTAGGTGATAAAATTGGTCATGAAAAAGTACTTGTCCTTCTTCTAGTATTTTCTTCTGTTACATTTATTCCACAAGGATTTGCACATTCATTTTGGCAACTTGTTGTTGCTAGATTCATTTTCGGTATAGCAGTAGGTGGTTTAATCCCCTGCACAACTGCATATATCCGTCAAGTTTCACCAGTTGCTATGCAAGGTGAAGTACTAGGATACAATGTTAGCTTTCGTTTTTTAGGTAATGTCATCGGACCAATGATGGGTGGAGTGTTATCTGGTTATTTTGGCATTTCTTCTGTATTTTTTATTACTTCAGTATTATTTCTACTTGCTGCATGTATACTGTGGGGAGCAATCCATTATGTAAATAGACACTCCGAAAAGGCTCACTATTCATAGTGAATAGATCTAGTTTTCGCAAATGCTGTTTTTGCATTGATTTGATTGTTGCTTTTCATCTATAGATATTAGCACGTATACAATCTCATTTTTGGCATTTTTTCTACATTTAGAATTAATGAGTTCTCATAATACTGTTCATTTTTAGGAAAAATATTAACAAAGGTTACGAAAAGAGCCTTCAGAAAAAAAAATATGTGCACAAATCAACCAGGATAATAGCCTACTTTCTTCCTATATAAAGCATGGTTATAATCCTAAAAAAAAACAAAGAATAAAATTATTCTTTGTTTGAGTCTAACAGTAAAAACACATATAATGTTCTTTAGAGAACTGAGGACATAAGGAGGAAAGTTATGAAAAACGTTGTCATTCATAAAATGGTGAAGTTTATTTTAACCGAAGGACACCTTAAGGGGTACTGGGATAAACATGGTCATGATTTAGATTTTGGTTCTTTAACGAATGAGCAACTCGTGAGCTTGGCGAAAAAAGTTTTGAATAATGCGTCTCATAGTCAACTTGAGCAACATGTTGTTGGCCGTGGCTGGCGGACGGAAGATGAAACAGTTGGAAAGCTTCTACTGGAAGATAATTCAGAAAAAGATGAACATATTGAAGTAATTGATACATCCGTCTCTGGCTCTAAATCAAAAAAGCTACTAATCGACAGATTGTTAAAAGTCGATTGTGAGAAAGGCGACTTTTCTTTTTTTGTCGAAGACTTAAATATTGATGTAACAACACTTGTATGTCCAAAATGTGGTGGAAAAGTTATCGCTGACAACTAGAAGCTACAGATAAATATTAGAGGAGTGAATTTCATTGTATGAAGCAGTAACAACGGGAGTAAGCGACTTCCAATATTTTGCAGCTATTGCGATATTTTTAATATCGTATGCATTTATCATTACAGAAAAAATTAACCGTGCTGTCATCGCCTTATTAGGTGCGGGCTTAATGATCTTTTTAGGCATTGTTGATTTAGAAGCGGCATATGAGCACCATATTGAATGGGAAACTATTACCTTATTAATTGGTATGATGATTCTTGTAGCTATTACGAGTCAATCAGGAGTTTTCCAATATGTTGCAATTAAAACGGCAAAGCTAGCTAAAGGGAAGCCGATGAATATCCTACTTGCGCTTTCATTGTTGACTGCAGTAGGTTCAGCATTTTTAGATAACGTAACGACAGTATTACTAATCGTACCTGTTACATTTTCTATTACACGAATTTTGAAAGTAAATCCAGTTCCTTTTTTAATTTCAGAAATCATCTTTTCGAATATCGGTGGTACTGCAACACTTGTTGGTGACCCTCCGAACATTATGATTGGTTCAGCAAACTCACATTTAACGTTTAATATGTTTTTAGTTAATTTAGCTCCAGTCGTGCTTGTGATTATGGCTGTTACTTTTGTAATTATCTACTTCATCTATCGAAAACAAATGAAGGCAGACCAAGCTCTTATTGATAAATTAATGAACTTAAACGAAAAAGATTACATAAAAGACACTGTTTTAATGAAAAAATCAGTATCAGTGCTTCTTTTAACAATCTTAGGTTTCTTTGTACTTCACAGTATCTTCCATATTCCTGCGGCAGTTATTGCAATGGCAGGAGCAACATTGTTAATGCTAATTGGTGTGAAAGAGCATGATTTAGAAGAAGTGTTTGCATCTGTTGAATGGGTAACAATCTTCTTCTTCGTAGGTTTGTTTACATTAGTAGGTGGACTTATTGATATTGGTTTAATTGGAAGCTTAGCTGAAAAAGCACTAGAGGTAACAGGTGGAGATATTGGTACAGCGTCTCTTTTAATACTTTGGGTATCAGGTGTTGCTTCTGCAACAATTGATAACATTCCTTTTGTTGCTACAATGATTCCAATGATTCAAGATATGGCAATTGGAATGGGCTTAACTCCAGCTTCACCAGAAATAGATGTATTATGGTGGTCACTCGCTCTTGGTGCTTGTTTAGGTGGAAATGGTACACTTATTGGAGCATCTGCAAACGTGATTGTAGCTGGTATGGCATCTAGAGAAGGTAAAGGATTTAGCTATCTTGAATTCTTAAAAATTGGTGCACCGATTACAATCGTTTCACTTATCATCGCACATGCATATGTTTGGTTGAGATTTTTATAATATCTAAAAGCCTTTTTAAGAGGAGATTGGTCAATTATTATTGATCAATCTCCTCTTTTTATTGCGGTGACTATTCATATAGTTTTGTTACTATTGTTCCTAAACTAGTTAATAAATATGTCACGCAATCGTCATCGCTTTATAGAAGAAAAGATGCAACGAACTCGCATATATACGTATTTAATTGCTTAGAACGCACAACAGCAATTAGTTCTAGAGCAGCTTTAAAAAAGTCCCCTTTCTTATATTTTGTTGTTATTAAAGCTAAATTGAAGGAGCTAGATGGTGGATTTATTCAATGTTGTTTTAACAAGGAAACACCCAACCAACACTAATTAAATACGTTTTATTGCAATGAAAGAATGCATCACATAATTTCCCACAATTCCTTGATAATTCTTTGACAATATTGCCTATAATATAAAATATAAGTAATGTCTAAGCCCACAATGTCACGATCGAATGGGAGGTTAGCCCTTTTCTTAACACCTTAAAAAAAGTTATAATGATATTACCATAAGGGGCGTAAATGCATACGCCTCTTATGGTTGTGAAGACATATATGAGGAGGCTTTTTTCCATTGAGTTATTCGATATATCTAGTTGAGGATGAAATGAATTTAAACCAAATATTATCTACATATTTGCAAAATGAGGGGTGGCATGTAAAATCGTTTCATACAGGACTTGACGCTAAAAACTCAATAAAAGATCAGCCAAACCTATGGATTTTAGATATAATGCTCCCAGATATAGATGGCTATGAATTAATTAAAGCGATTAAAGAACACGATGAACAAACACCGGTTATTTTTATT
This sequence comes from Cytobacillus sp. Hm23, assembly GCF_051842895.1. NCBI lineage: Bacteria > Bacillati > Bacillota > Bacilli > Caryophanales > Bacillaceae > Cytobacillus > Cytobacillus sp. Hm23. The sequence continues at coordinate 24,466 of NZ_JBPXRQ010000042.1, read as the reverse complement.
TCAGCTCGTGATGAAGATCTAGACCGTATCATTGGATTGGAATTAGGAAGTGATGATTACTTAGCTAAACCGTTTTTACCAAAGGAGTTAGTTATCCGCGCAAAAAAACTATTAACTAGAGTTTATGGCAAGCAAACGGTACATAATGCCATTCATTATGGAAATTATGTGATTAACGAAGAAAAACGAACTGTACACAAAGAAAATGAAGAGGTTGTACTATCATCAAAGGAATTTGATTTATTATTATTATTTGTTAAAAACATAGGGCAAGCATTTTCCCGTGAACAAGTTCTTGATTATATTTGGGGAAGTGATTACTTCGGTTCGGACAGAGTTGTTGATGATTTAGTACGGAGAGTTCGCAAAAAGGTTACAGAATTGCGTGTTGAAACATTATATGGCTTCGGATATCGAACGGTTGAAGCAACATGAAAAATTGGCCTCTGTCAATTCAAATTTCTATTGTATTTGCTGGATTAATCATCTTTATCGGAGTGACATTAGTTACATTTATTCCTAACACACTGAACTCTTTTTTTACAAACGAAATTTTCACGACAATTGAAAACTCACAGCTACAGATGACAAATAATTATACACCTTCGGAAAACTCTCTTGAGCAACAACAAAGTGAGCAAAATGCTCGCTCCGTAAACCACGTTGTGTTAGATGCCAGGGGAAACACTATTGAAAACGCTATCCTTCCAATACAAACATTAACCAACATGTACATTAATGCTCGGAAACAAAAGGAAGGAACTGCTCGTTATGAAACACTTGTTCAAGGACAGACGATCTATTACACCATTAGTAAAATACAGATATTACGACCAAAGGGTGTTGAACAAGGTTTTATCATTTCTTTTATGTGGGATTCATACCGTAAAGAGCTAGTACACACACTATTTTCTCGGCTAGTACAATTAATGTTATTCGTCTTAATTGGTGGACTCTTATTAGCATTTTTGTTTGCAAAATGGCTATCAAAACCTATTGTTCAAATGAAAGAGCATGTACATCATATTGCAAACAGACAGTGGGATGAACCTATGGTTGTTGAACGACAAGATGAAATAGGGGTTTTATCTCAATCGATAGAAAAAATGAGAGTACAGCTAAAAGAGCAGGATAAAGCGCAACAAACCATGCTTCAACACGTATCTCACGATTTAAAAACACCTGTGATGGTCATACGAAGCTTTGCTCAAGCAATTCGTGACGGAATTTATCCAAATGGTACGATAGAACAAACTGCTGAAACGATTGAAAACGAATCGAAGAGATTGGAAACAAAAATTAAGGACTTACTGTATCTTACTAAGCTCAATTATCTTGCCCAGCAGCCAACTATGGATGAAACATTTAATGTAAAAGAGGTCATTGAAGAAGTTTATTCGCAATTCCAGCTTCAACGAGTAGATATTCAATTTGAACTATCCCTTTTAAGCATTACGATAACTGGTGATCGAGAGCAATGGAGAATAGCCTTTGAAAATATTATTGATAATGCCTTAAGGTATGTGAACAATATAATCAAAATTACGATGAATAAAGAATATGGGCAAATAATTATATCAATTTGGAACGATGGACCCACTATTCCAGATGATGAGATCGAAGACTTATTTAAGCCCTATACGAAAGGTAAGCAAGGAAACTTTGGCCTTGGGTTGACTATTGTAAAACGAATCGTAGATATTCACAATGCAGAAATTACTGTCTTTAATAGGAATCATGGTGTGGAGTTTTTATTTCGAATTCCTCTATCTAATAATGAATAAGTTATTATTTTCGCAATAAAATTACTACAAATAACAGGTAAAATAAAAGAAATATAAGGACTGGAATAACTAACTTAAGTTCCATCATTATAACTCTCCTTATCATTTGAAAATTGTTAACTGTATGAAGGGACCGCAACCTTAGTTTAACAAACAGTAGTAAGGAGAGTATAAACTACTTGTAAGAATATTATTAAGATTGTTAATTTTAGACTCGTCCTCCTCCCCAAAATATATGTCGTATACTTCCTTCCTTGAAAACAATGACAAGCATATAATTTGGAAAATAGCAGTAAATAATTTACAGAATAACCTCAAATAACTTATCGAAAAAACAAAATTCGCAATATTTGACATTTTTCTTCATTTAAAATATAATAAATTCTGGGAATATATTTTTTCCGAGGAGATCGATATATGACAATGAATAAACTTAACATTCATTTAAGCAAAGAAGAACAACAATTCTCTGTTTTTACTTTTATCGCTTCCGTTACTTTTATGATTGCTGTGTTTTTTTTAAACAATACTCATGTCATCTCTGAACAATTTTACTTTCCTATTTATATTATTGTCGGATTTATTTGTATAGCAGTTACCACTACTATTTCAACACAAAACGGATTTATTCCACCCTCAAAAATGTCACGACGTCAATTATACATAAGTGCTACTTTTTGGACTCTCTCATTATTAAATCTATTTCGGCTCTTGTCTTATGATGGAATGCCTCAGTTTATAGTCACTCATTCCATAGAAACTTCTGCATGGTTCTGGATAATCATCCAAGTGTTATTAGCTTCATCATTACTTGTTATTTATTATTCTAATGATTTAGTACTGATCACGCATAAAAAGTGGATTATTTATAGTATTTCTACACTAGTTTCAGTTATCTTATTCATGTCACTTTCTAACTCGGCTGTTCATTTTCCTAAGTTATACGAGTCGAATGGTGGCATAACACCGATACATAGGCTTCTAACATACATTGTATGCTTGTTCTATTTTGGAACTATTGTTATACTCCATAAACGTTACCGATCTGTTAAGATGTATTCATATTTAATAATCATTAACGCACTAATCATGTTTATACTCGGTCAATTGTTAGTTACTTTTTCGAACTACCACCATGATTTCATAAACCTCCTTGGACACATATATTTTCTTATCGGAACTCTTTTCATGTTGAAAGGAATATACCTTACAACAATAGCAGGACCAATGAATCAACAGCGAAGAGTAGAAAAGGCACTCTATACAAATGAAAAGAAACTTTCCGTCATTGTTGAAACAATTCCAAGTTCAATTATTATTGTGAATCGAGAAGGTGACCTGACATTTATTAACCCTGCCTTTGAGAGCTTAATTGGTTTAAAAAAAGAAGATATTTTACAAAAAAACGTCGCTGACCCCTTTTGGAAAATATCCAAACTAGATGGTACACCTATTCTTAGTAGTCAATTTATTTACGAACCTATTTTAACAACTAAAACTGCTATTATGAATAAACACTGCTTTCTTGAACGTAGTGATGGTCATAAGCTAGTTCTTTCTGTTAATGCGGCTCCTATATTCGATGACAACTATGAAATTATAAATATTATATATTCATTAAATGATATTACTGCATATTGGCAAGCACAAAACAAGATCAATGAACTTGCCTATTACGATGAATTAACACACCTACCAAACCGACAATTATTTATTAATAAAGTGAGGCAAGCAATTAAAAATCAGAATCTTGGCAAGAATATCGTCATTTTGTATATAAATTTAGACCGTTTCGAAAACGTAAATCATTCTCTTGGACATGATATAGGTGATTTGTTTTTACAAACGATTGCTAAAAGGCTTAATTCACTTACAAATGACCAAATTTCGGTTGCAAAGGTAAGTGCTGCTTTTGCAGTCTTGATTGAAGGAATTCATGAAAAACATGCGGATCAATATGCAGAAGATATTTTATCAACGATTCAAGAACCAATCGTAGCCAAAGGGTTCACTTTCCATATTACAGCTAGTATTGGAATCGCAATATATCCAAATCATGGAACAGATGTAGACACTCTTGTAAAAAATGCTAGTACTGCACTATATAAGGCAAAAGAGGTCGGGAATACATTTAAGACTTTTGATCAAGAGATGACGAAAGAGGCATATGAACAAATCATGATCGAAAGCGAATTGAGAAATGCGATTGAAAGAAATGAATTAACATTGCATTATCAGCCTCAAATTAATGTTTTATCTGGAGAAATAGTTGGCGTCGAAGCGTTGATAAGATGGGTTCATCCGCAAAGAGGATACATCTCTCCAGCAACATTTATTCCTATTGCTGAAAAGACAGGATTAATAGTTCCTCTAGGACAATGGGTGTTAGAAACAACTTGCCAACAACTGAAAAAATGGCATAACAAAGGGTTTGATACATTGAAAGCATCAGTTAATTTATCAATGCGCCAATTTTTTCAACATAACCTAAGGGACACAGTTCAACAAGCTTTAAATAAATCACAGCTTGACCCATATTTCCTTGAACTAGAAGTAACAGAAAGTGTAACAATCGATATAGATAGAGCACTAAATGTACTTGATGATTTAAAAAAAATCGGCGTTCAAATCGCAATTGATGATTTCGGTACAGGCTATAGTTCTCTTAGTCATATAAAAAATTTCCCAGTAGATAAGTTAAAAATTGATAAATCTTTTATATGTGATATAACAAATAATCCGAAAGATGCTGCTATTGTCTCTAGTATTACAACAATGGCCCAACAGTTAAACCTTAAGGTCATAGCAGAAGGCGTCGAAACTGAGGAACAAGTGAAATACTTAGATAAATTACGATGTCATACAATTCAAGGTTATTACTATAGTAAACCGATAACAGCAGCATCTTTTGAAGATTTGCTAAAACCTCAAGTATCATAAGTTAACTCAAGAAAGCTTGAATATCGGTAAATCAGGTGGGGAACATACTCCACCTGATTGAAAAATCAATCAAAAAAAATTTGGTTCCTAACCTCTTCAATGTCAAGTTTCCAAGGCTCAACGAATGAGTTTCTTGTAACATAGAAATGAATAATTTTTTGAACCGCCCCTAAATTTTTTCCATAATATTCAACTTTCAGAGGGATATCTACAATAAGAGATCCTGTGTTTTTTACAGAAGGTATGGGTGATGCTCGGGTAATCCCTTCTAAGGAATTAAATTTGTTGAAATAGTCCTCTGCAATCTTTCTTTTATCTCCTATTATACTTGCTGAAAATATATGTAAGTCACGTTGGTTGACACTGAACAAAAAAGAATCAATTAGCTCCATTGGAGAAATAGATAAAAAATATTCACCTGTGACGCCTGCTGCTTTTCGAACCATTAATTGATGAGAGAAATCTTCACTTCTTGATGAATGGGTTGTACTAGATTTGAAATGTATACAAAAGTGTCCAGGGAATCCATTGATTAAGGCACCACTTCCGTGAGGCATACCGTGCATTGAAGCAGCAATTTTCTGATGATCAGCCATAATTATGATTGCACGTCTATTCCAGCTCCACCTCCCATTAAATATTTGCTTCATGATTTTTGTATCCTCTTTAGTAATTGGCTGGACGTCAGCATGCTTACTGCCTGCTCTTCGTTGACCATTGAAAGATAAGCCCGTCTCAATATCAATAATTTTAAACGTACTATACTTTGGAATTATCTCATTAACTTGTTGCCAAGGAATAATCGCACCATAGTGCTGAGCTTTAAGTTTTTGTTGAATATCTTTAAGTTGTGAAACTAACTTACTTGGAATATTCCACTTTTTTTGCTGTTCAGTATTGTAAAGTTGCCAATTGCTATTTACATAAAATTTCTGGCTCACTCCATTACTTTTTATTACGACAAAAGTATCTGTTAACGGCATATGCTCTGTTGTATGCACACCCTTATTGTCTTTCAACTTTGAAATAATTTCCTTTGATTTTATCGTCATTTTACTCTCGTAAAGAGATGTTGGTGAGGATTTCACAATAATTGTTACTGTATGATTTTGCTTGGCCGAAGCAATCGAACTTGACATTCCAAAATTAATAAATATTATTACAACGAAAATCGTTAATCTCATGCTCTTCCCTCTTCAAATATTAATATATACCCAATTATTATTTACAAAATCATTATCGATACTCATAGTAAAACTTGGTCACATAAAAAAAGCTTGTAGAACTTTCGCTCTACAAGCTTTTATTTATTTCCTTATTCATTTCTTACACTGTAATTTGCCGTTTCAATTCTTTGCAACAGGCTGTTTTTGTATTAATTGTTGTTTTTATGTGGTAATTTAAGGGTACGAAAAGAGCATTGCCAAAAACCTCATTTAGCAGTAGTGATTTAGTAAAAGTAGCGAAGAAGCTTTGGCATGGAACCTTTAGTTACTACTGTCACTAAAGCGTTCAACAAATGTTGCTAGTGTTCTTACCATTACTCCTGTAGCACCTGCCGGCCCTAAATCATGTTGAGACCTAGTTGTTGCAGTTCCAGCAATATCAAGATGAACCCAAGGGGTATCCTCTGCAAATTCACCAATAAAAGTTCCTGCCATAATGGCATGCCCTTCCCGTCCAGGTGAGTTATTTAAATCTGCCATTTTACTATTACGTACTCTATCTTTGTCTTTTTCTGTTATTGGTAAACGCCAAATCGGTTCGCTAGCTTCATATGACGCTTCAAGTAACTTTTCAAACAACGGTTCATTGTTTGTCATAGCACCTGTCATATCTTCTCCTAAAGCAACGATAACGCCACCAGTTAATGTAGCAACATCAATGATGTAATTAGCTCCGTGCTGCTTTGCATATGTTATCCCATCTGCCAAGGCTAATCTACCTTCTGCGTCTGTATTTAGTACTTCAATAGTCTTCCCACTCATTGCAGTAATGACATCATCAGGTTTCAACGCATTACCACTAATCATGTTGTCAGTTGCTGGTATAACAGCAACTACATTTTGATTTGGACGTAACTCTCCAACCACTTCCATAGCTCCAAGTACGGATGCTGCTCCACCCATATCTGTTTTCATACCAACAATCCCATTTTTAGGTTTAATTGAATAACCACCTGTATCAAAAGTTATACCTTTCCCAACTAAGCCAATCACGTTTTCCCATTTTTCTTGTGCTTGATATTTAAGTACAATCATTTTAGGTGGTTCAACAGAGCCTTGATTTACAGCAAGGAATGCACCCATACCTAATTTTTCCATATCTTCCTTTTCTAAAATCTCATACTCAAATTCATACCTTTTCGCTAGTTCAATAGCATAATTTGCCATATCAGTTGCAGTTAGCATATTTCCAGGTAAATTTACAAGCGTGCGTGCAGAGTTTGTACCTTTTCCATATGCATATCCAACTGCCAGACTAGCCTCAATTTCCTTAACATCAAGTTCGCTATATACTGTAATATGTGTTAATTCTTTGTTAGGTTCATTCGACTTTTGTTTATAGTTAGCAAATTGATATGTAGCTAATGGTAACGCTTCACCTATGACATGCGATATATCAAATACATCGACATCTTTTGTTGCAAACGAATCTATTGCAATTGCAACCTCTTCAAATTTCTCATTTTTCAGTTGTTTAAATAATTTACCAAAAGCTTGTTGAGCAGTCTCAAATGTAAGTTGACCTTCTTTTCCTAAGCCAACGAAATAAAAACGCTTTATAGAGGATTTCCCTAATGTATGTACTTTTGAAATAACCTTCTTCTTTGCTGAAATATCTCCTTCCTTTAACATGTTAGTAATTTGACCTTCCAGAACCGTGTCAACCTCAGCAGCTAAGCCATTCAATTGATTATTTTTCTCAAATAAACCAATGACAATGACCTCACATGCTTGAGTAAAATCTAAATCATTTTTCACAATAAACATGTTATACACCTCCACATCTATGATAACGAATAAATTTACAAAAAGAAAACATTTCAAATTATTCTTCTCGTTCTTCATTTAAGTATAATAATAATGTAGGTAGTTTAGGTAAACGGTCAATGTTTTCGAAAGGTACCCGCTCCACATCTTGTGGTATAATAATAAGGCATTTTTCAATAAATTCATTGACTTCTTCCAAATCAATACCCCAATAAGATGGACGGTATTTTTGAATATATTGATGCCCTGCTCTCATCATTAAACGTGCGCCTTCTACATTTCCATAGCCATAATGATAAAGCGCTACTGTCATTTGAAGAAGTCCTTTTAAGAAGTAATTATGCTTTTCAGTCATCCATATTTCTTCAAGAAGGTCATGACATGTGTAATAATCTCCTTCATTAAATTTTATAAAAAATTGATAGTATTCTAATGGATAATTGGCCAAGGTATCTTACCTCCAAAAATCGTAAGCGCTCACACTTAAAAAAGGGATGAGCACATTAGCTAGTTCTTTTAGGTATCCCCTGACAAGTACCGATGTAAAGGAGCTTTTCATCTTCTAATACTCGATGGAGATGGGATACTGAAACTGGACATTTAGAAAAGCGTATCATATTCTTTTAATTATATCAGCAAGAAAGGGCGTTTTAGTCAAATGGAATTAATGTCAAATTTTCCTTTATGGTCTGCATTACTTGCAATCTTCTTTGCACAATTTGTCAAAGTTCCAATTCAGTTTTTTGCTACTAAAAAAATTGATTGGTCATTACTAACTAGTACAGGAGGAATGCCCAGCTCTCATTCGGCAGCTGTAACAGCATTAACGACAGGCATTGCTATAGAAGAGGGGTTTGGTTCACCTATATTTGCCCTATCGACTGTATTTGCTATTATCGTTATGTTTGATGCAACTGGTGTCAGACGTCACGCCGGTGAACAAGCAACTGTGTTAAATCAACTTGTGTCTGACTTCAATAAATTCGTTGGAGAAGCAAAATTATGGCCTAAGAAGCCTCAGGAAGAAAAGCGTAAGGAGTTGAAAGAATTATTAGGTCACCAACCTATTGAAGTGTTCTTCGGTGGCTTAACTGGAATTTTTTTAACGCTCCTTTTACAATATTTGATTAGTATGTAAAAAATGGTGACTCTATAATATTATGAGTCACCATTACCTTTATGTTAGGCTATTTATATTGATTATTATTTTTTGTCTAAACAATAAATTTGTACAAAACTAGAATTCGTAGTACCTTTCCTTACGTTTCAAACTGTCATGCTGTTCTATATGGTAACAATAACACAACAAAGCTTTTGAAACAGACTTTTCTTAATTTTTTGAATTTATATATTGTTGTCGGAACACTTGCATAGATTCATTCTCATTTAAGACAGTTAAATCTTGCTCAGAAAGCTTACCTGTTCCTCGTTCAATAATAAAAACTTCAACGGTTTTTTTACCCCATTCTTCATATACTTCTTCAACAGTTTCATAGTACAAATCAATTTTATTGCCTTTAATGGCACCGCCTTTATCCGCAACAACACCATACCCATATTCCGGGATAAATAAAATCGTTCCGATTGGGAAAACTCTTAGGTCTGCAGCTACAGTTGAATATAAATCTCTTTTCACCTTCACCCCAGAGTATGTAATGCCATATTGTGGGTGATTTGGTGTTTTTCCAGTTGATTCATAGCCTGCAGTATATCCTGTTGCTGTCACCTTCATTGACGGATATTTACTCCAGTCAAGATCCTCAAGACTTAGTTCCGCATTTACCTCTTCACTTGATGAAATTTCCGTTGGATTTACAGCGACTCGATTTAACAATTTAGAAGGTAAGCTTATGTTTCTCTGTAAATAATTATATTCCGGTAAAACTTCATCCTGTACTAAAGTAGATTTATGATAGTTATTTTGCATCCAACCGATAATTGACTTAGCCTCAACACCGGAAAATGACTGAAAAGTAACAAATAACGCAGCAACTAATAGCATGGTCATTACTGCTCTTCTAGTAATAGTTCTTAGTAAACTCATTTTTTATTTTTCACTCCTCTCACGAATCTATTACTTTCCAAAAAGAGAAAGAAATATTCATGAGGGAGGAAAAATTGTTGTATTTATAGGGAGTCTATTCCAATTTGATTGACGATGTCACCTATTTGAAACAATGAAATTTTAACGTTGTTGTTGAGAAATTCGATATGTAAAAATAACAAAAATTAACAAAAAAATAAGACCTCAAAATTTTGAGATCTCCTTTTAGAACATTTGATAACCTTTTGCCCGTAATATCTTTATTGTAATTCCTGAGCAAATAGCACCAATTAAACCGCTAACTAATATGATAATATCAGCTGGAGCTAACGATATTAAATTTTCATATAAATCTGTAAATGATGCACTTGGTTCAGTAAAATAATCTATAAATCTGACCTTATCAATAATTAGTATAAAAATAAGTGGGCTAATAATTGCCATAATCCAAGTCATTCGTAAAACCATATTTAGAAGGAATCCTATTCCAAAGAATAAAATAAAAAATAACAGTATTGATATGATTAAAACCGGTACACTCATTGGTACACTCATTTCAATTACTCACCTCCAACTACCACCATTAAGTGTACTGAATGATGATATAGAGGTCAAGTACAAAACACTTTAACGTAAATTCAAACTGAAGATTAAGGTAACAATACAAATGCACTTATTACTCAGCATATTCTATCGTATAATATTCATTATTTTTTTCCACTACCTCCACAGTTAGTACATGTTTCTGATCCACCTAATAATAGTTGTATATAACCTTTACCAGAACAATATGGACATTCTTTTTTCTCGGTTGAAATAGCTTCCATCAATAACACCCTCCATTTAGTTTTTATTTTAATTTAAATTTTCTGATAATATTACCAACAAATTTATTATAAGGAAAGGTACGTTATTGACGAAAAAGCACTTATGTAAGCGATTACAAAGGTATTTTACAACTGTATCCTTCTCTAATCACACTTTTTCAAATAATTAATTAAGGCTTAATTTTGTCTTTGTGCATTGTATGAACAAATCTCTCAGGAAAAATAGGGACAAGTTATACGAGCTTAACCTTATAGAAACAATTTATATTTAGTGTAACCAAATTGACTACCTGGGTTTATGTCGTCATACATCTTTCTGTTTTCCAATTCCATTTGTGAAAAACGAATGAGTAATATTGATGAATCTGGATCTTTCACTAAGTCATCAGGTGAGATAAATGCTGCGTCATACAGCTCTTTTTCTTGAATAACGATTTCTTCACTCTGAGCTTTTAATGAGAACAACACCATATTGTCACTTATGTCATTACTAATAACACCAGTTCTCAAGCCAATCATTCCTTCTATTTCACAAGCAATTCCCGTTTCTTCATAAACCTCGCGCAAAATAGCTTCATCTAATGTTTCATTATGTTCTACAAATCCAGCAGGAAAGGACCATTTATTTTTGAGTCCACCGTATTTCTTCTTAACAACAAGCCATTCGCCATTATTTGATGTGACTACACCTGCAACTGCTAGCCATACTTTCCCTCTTTCTTCTCTCCCCATATTTATACAACTCCTATGTTATTTATAGACTTGCTACAAACCCAATGCATGTATCTTATCTGACGCAAACATTAATTTTACATGCCATTTATATTTAGTGATAAATATACGAAAAGAACCTAAAAAAAAGCAATAGCACAAGTTTTATGCAATTGCTCTTTTTATGTTTGGCTAATTTTCGCATAGATTGTTGCATAGCTTATTGATCTATAAACACGCATACAACGTGTCCATTTCAATAAATTTAGCAACAAATTATACGACCAGAGCCTTATGTTTAAAATATATTAAATTTTCCTTTTTTCATTACTAATGACGGTCCACCTACTAAAAATAGTGCACGATTATCTACCATTTTTTTCATAAATGAAGCTTTTGAGCCTGTGATTTTCTTACCGAATACAACACCAATGGCATCATCATCACCTAATGAACATACTGTTCCTTTTATATCTGGTTTAAATTGTTCTAATTCTCCTTGTTCTCTTACGAGCACAGCTAAATTTTTGGCACACGTTTCACCTTGTTGCATTGCGATTTGGGCTGTCGGTGGATATGGGCGATTAATTTCTTCATTTATCATTAATGAACAATCACCCACGATAAATACATCATCATGTCCAGGAGCACGTAAATCAGCTTCTACTTTTACTCGACCACGCATTGATTCAAAGCCTGAATTTTCAACGATACTATTCCCACGAACACCTGCTGCCCATACAACAGTTTCTGACTTTATTTCTTCTACTTCGTCATCTTTTGCAACAATGATACCTTCTGTTGTACATTCTTTTATTGCAGTACCTATTTTAAATTCTACACCTTTACGTTCTAAATGACCTACTGCATATTCAACTAACTCTGGATCAAATCCTGGTAATACAGTTGGTGCTGCTTCTACACATATAATACGTGGTTTATGTTCATCAATATCATATTCACGACATAACTCAGGTATACGATTTGCTAGTTCTCCAACAAACTCAATACCGGTGAAGCCAGCTCCCCCTACAACGATCGTTAAGCGTTCATCACGATCTTCACTGTCATTATTATAGTTAGCAAATTGATATTCAATATGTTCTCTTATTCGACGAGCAGCATTAACATTTGCAATTGAAAAAGCATGCTCTTTTAAGCCTTTAATACCGAAAGTTTCAGACTCAAATCCTAATCCGACAACTAAATAATCATATGTTATTTCATTATTCTCAAGTACAACCAACTTCTCTTCACGCTTAATTTCTACAACTGTATCTTGGATAAAGTTAACTTTTCTGTTATCTATTACATTATTAATTGGGTAACGTACACGATCATGATGTAATGTCCCAGCCGATGCCTCATGTAACCACGTACTTTCATAGTGATAACTATTTTTATTTATTAACGTAATTTCAGCTTCGTTAACTCCTAAATATTTTTGCAGACGAACTGTTGTCATTAACCCACCATAACCTGCACCTAATATAACTATTTTTGGTTTTCTCAACCGTATCACATCCACCTTTAATAAATTATATTGCGGTTATACTTATCATTCACCGCTATGAGATTTTTTATCGTTTTTTCTTTATGAAAAGCTTGGTATCTACCAATATAGTAATTTTTTCCATGTTCATGAACAAAGAATAATGTGAATTTCTTCACTTACTTAATCAAAACACTATCAAAAAATATAGGTATGATAAGGGTTAAATTTGTCACAAAAATTTAACATATTTCCTATATTACATAATATTCTTTTTATACATGTTTTTCAAGCACAAATTCTACATTTATAAACTTAAGAATATTTAAAAAATAAGCTTTTTCTTCAACGTTTCGACAAATTTTACACTTTAGTCCAATAATGGAGTTTTTTAAACTGTCACAATTTAATAAATCAAAAATTTCTGCATTTATGCTTAAGATATTTTTGAATGCATGTGGTATGATAAATAGTGCAGAAACAAATATACTATTAAATGTAGCTTCACATATGGGGGGATTTGGTTTGAAAGAAGATCAAAAAGTGTATGACATTACCATTATTGGTGGAGGTCCTTCAGGATTGTTTACGGCTTTCTACGGGGGAATGCGGCAGGCTAGTGTAAAAATTATCGAAAGCCTTCCACAATTAGGTGGACAATTATCAGCACTATATCCAGAAAAGTACATTTATGATGTAGCTGGATTCCCGAAAATCCGGGCTCAAGAGCTAATTGATAATCTAAAAGAGCAAATGGAAAAGTTTTCACCAACCATTTGTTTAGATCAATCTGTAGACAAGCTAGAGAAGCAAGAAGACGGAGTTTTTAAGCTAATAACAAATAGTGAGATACATTATTCTAAAACAATTATCATTACTGCTGGTAATGGTGCGTTTCAGCCTCGGAGAATTGACCTTGAAAAAGCTACAGAATATGAAGGGAAAAACCTTCACTACTTTATAGATGATTTACAAAAATTCAAAGGTAAAAAAGTAGTCGTGTGTGGTGGAGGAGACTCAGCTGTAGATTGGTCACTAATGTTAGAGCCAATTGCAGAGAAAGTATCCATTATTCACCGTCGTGATAAATTCCGTGCACATGAACACAGTGTTGAAAATTTAATAAATTCAAAGGTTGACATAAAAACACCTTATGTTCCTGTTGAAATTATTGGTGATGAAAAGGCTATTAAACAAATTGTCTTAGAGAAAGTTAAAGAAGGAACAAAAGAAGTGATTGATGTAGATGACGTTATTGTTAACTTTGGCTTCGTTTCATCACTTGGTCCTATTAAAGAATGGGGACTTGAAATCGAAAAAAATTCTATCGTTGTAAACTCTAAGCAGGAAACCAATATTCAAGGTATTTATGCTGCTGGAGATATTTGTACGTATGACGGCAAAGTAAAGCTAATTGCTTCTGGCTTTGGTGAAGCACCAACCGCTGTTAATAACGCAAAATCATACATTGATCCGAAAGCAAAGCTACAGCCATTACACAGTTCATCTATGTTCTAAAATGAATGCTATTTTGTTAACTAAAATTCACCAATTGATATACTTTATTAAAATTAGCGATCAAACCAAACAACCATTTTTCCAATGTAGGAAAGATGGTTGTTTTTTTAATTATTCCTTATCCCATTAAGATTTAAACATGTAAGCCTGTATAGCGACCGTGAAATCTTTTCTACTTTGTTCATGATGGAATTTGTAAAAAACTGATCTTACTGTCCATTTTTAGTAATAATAGTAACAAATTTTACGAAAAAAAGCTTTAATAAAGGATAGTCGAATTCTTAATATGAGCAACTACGTCATTGTTCATCTATTAGCCGATTTTATCAATTTATCACACGATAGACTAATGAATCAAACCTCTATGTTTATTATTGAATAGACTAGTAATAAAAAGAAAAGAGGTGAATTCATTGAACTGTAACTGTCTATTTAATTCTTGTGAATGTAAATGTACGTATGAAAGATGGAATGAGATTCCTTATGCTGGAGAAAGTGAACCTCCTAAAAACCCTGAAGAACCATATGCAGGATCATGGTCAACATACTATATTAAGCGATGTGGCAATCAGTTTATTACTCTTCCAAACAAAGAACCGATCTATTTCTCTATTAAAAACCCAAATTATATTGATTGGAATGAACAACTAGAGAAAGTATTAGAAGTAAGAGATAACTTAGATGATCACAAAAAAACTGTAGCCAAATATTGGGGTACTGGTGTTGCGACGAAGCAATGGACACCAATTATTGACCGACTCATTGACACATATGGTGTAACAGCACCTAGAGCTGCTAGAATATTGGGTGCGGTGCAAAGTGCCATAAATGATACATTTGTCATTACTTGGTTTTATAAATTCCTTTGGCTTGTAGCAAGGCCTGATCAGCTAGACCAAGAGTTAGCAACCGTTGTTTGTACACCAAGACACCCTACGTATCCTTCAGGGCATGCCGCTGTTGCTGGTTGCGCTGCAGAGCTGTTGAAATACTTTTTCCCAGGAGAATCTTTAAGATTAGACGAATTAGCCGAAGAATGTGCCATTTCTCGATTATATGGGCTCGTTCATTTCCCTATTGACAATGATGAGGGACTAAGCCTAGGTAGACAAATCGGTCAAGTTGTTGTTAACAATCTTAAGAAGGAAGTTGACTCACAATGTGACCCAATTGATACGCCATATGAGGATAACCTACACGCAGATCTCATGCCACCTCCATATGAACAAGTCATTCCATTTGATTTCAATACTGAGTGCCAATCATTAGTCATACCTGACGATGAATAATATGAATAACATACAACAATCCACATTCCCCCAGTAAAATCACTGTATAGGACAGTTCCTATACAGTTTTTATTGTAAATATTGTGGATATTGTGAATAAACTGTGGATAACACTGTTAAAAAGTTAACACTTATCAAAATATTAGGTAAAGTTATTAAACAAAGTAGTGTGACACGTTTATCAAAATATCTTCACAGTATAGATTTTATCAATAAATTTTCTGTATATTAATAATTTTATTAATGTTATTTCATATTCTTTTTTCCTACTGAAAAAGTGATAGTTAAGCCATTTTTGTATACATCAAATTGGTTAACTATGGATAAAACTGTTATTCATGAGCTTTGAGAATGAATTAGTTCCCTAGAAAGGAGAAGTTCAATATATATTCCCAGTATATATTGAACAAAACTGTGGATATTGTGCGCAAACTGTGGATAATAATGTTAATAACTTCAACCTGCTAAAGAATAGCATGCCAGCTTAGGTAAAATACTTACTTTACCTTTAATACACGCTATGTCCTCATTAATTGTTTCTTTTCTTAAATAGAGCTAAATACTACTATAAAAATCATATTATACACACCCGTTACCCAAATGTAGGTGATAAAAAGCAGCAACGTTTAGGAAAAAATAATATCAATAATTTCAAAGAGAACAAAAGAGTGTAGTAAATACCTTTCTCTACACCCCAAGGATGTATTTTTTATTGTCGTTAAGATTTACTTATTACAATGATAATTTATTAATTTCATAAATGTATTCAGGATACGAAACTGCATCTCCTAAAATGGACATCTTCCAAGTATTTGTTTCATTTGCATTTTCCTTCTCTAGAAGTTTGTTTAGAAAATATATTTCAGAGAAGTACTTATCTTGAAATGAATGGTTTCTTAATTTCTTTTTCGCTTCAAATCTCCTTTGAAGGCGGTATAAACTTAACAACATCCAGCGGAAGTATACTGCTTGAAGCTGTGGATCCTTCGTTTCATCATATAGCGAAGTAAAGTCCTTTAATGCTTCTTCAAACTCTCTTTCAATAAAAGGACGATACCCTTTATGATTAAGTAATATTTGATTATGATCGGATTGAACAGGACTATAGCAAATATCTTCAACATGATTTTGTATATATTTATGGGATGCGACGACTTCCCAACGAGCAATTTTTAAGGAGCTATCAATTTCGTATACGACTGGAACTTTTATTACAGATGCTTTTGTTATATTTAATAGTTTAAGAAATTTAATATAATCACTCGGATTGATAAATGCATCTTCAGAAATTTCTATGTTCCAATCTTCCTCTGTATGTTGTCGCTTTACTTCAAATGATGCATTCTTCTTATAATAATCATAAATTTCATCTATAATCACATGCCATTTAAATTGCTTGGCAGTAGACAGTCCATTCGTTATAAGTAAATCAGCTAGTTCGCCGTCATCTAACACTTTTTTTATTTTATTAGTTAAGTCTATCGAGTCCCTAATTCTACATAGTAGAACATTCTCTCGGTCAATAGCATATTCAAGTACGCCATCATTTTCAGTTGTAATGACAGGACAACCACAAGACATCGCTTCTAATGGTGGAAGAGAAAAGCTTTCGTAATGAGATGCAGATACATATAATCTCGCCCCTCTATATAACTCTGCGATTGTGCTTTGACTAGGCCGAACGAAGGTTTTTGTAACCTTATTTCTCATGTCGTTCGACGGCTCCTCAGGCGTTATCCAAAACAACGATATATCATATTCTTGTTGAATCGCATTATACGCTTCAATAATATCACGGATACCTTTAAAAATAGCAGATTCTGCACCTATCATTAGCATATATGGTTTCTCTGTTTTGAATGAAGAACTTCCTTCGTTAAAGATGCTTTCATCTATTGCGTTATGAATGACACTTGCTTCTCGACCATAAATTTTATTTATCAATTTAGCAGCACTTTTCGATACTGTGAATATAAATAGTGGCAGTTCATATTGACGTTTAATAAATAACTTTAACGTGTCATTCATACCTTCATAATCAAACAAGTGAAAGTCACCTTGCTCAAAATAAACAACTGGCGCAATACCTGTGTCAATACAGGATTGAATATGATCCCAGTATGTTGCAACAATAACATCACAATTTGGAATTCCTTTTGCTAATTCTATCGTAAATGGAACTTGTATATAAGTAGCATCAATAGGATACCAATGAGGTTTTTCAAAATGTGTCACAATTGTAACTTTAAAGCCAAGGCGTGTTAAACGATTAACATGTTCAAAAATAATTTTTACTCCTCCACTTACAGCTACACTAGACATAACATAAACGATATGAAATGAGTCTTCGGCTTTGTCTTTTTGGCATAAAACCTGTTTTTCAGACATGTGTTGTTGAGCGAGTCGCTTGTTAAATTCTTTTAATTTTAGTTCTTCGTACATACTAGCCTCCTTACATATAGTTGATGAAAAAATTATATTTCATATGATTTATCATATTAATAAAAATGATAAGGGTGTTGTCTTGAGGCTCAAATATCACATAAGAATGGTGCAAACATATTATGTTGTATTGATAAATCAAAATAGGAGGGCGATCAGTGGTTACAATCAGTTTATGTATGATTGTTAAGGATGAAGAACAAACACTTGAAAATTGTTTAGCAAGTGTCAAGGACGCATGTGAGGAAATTATTATTGTGGATACTGGATCTACAGATAAAACGAAAGAAATCGCTGCAATATATACAGACAAAATCATTGATTATGAGTGGATTGATGATTTTGCTGATGCTAGAAACTTTGCTTTTAGCCATGCTACTAAAGAATACATCCTTTGGTTAGATGCTGATGATGTGGTTCAGCAAGAAGATTTAAAAAAATTATTACAGCTTAAAGAAACTTTAGGTGATTCTGTAGATGCTGTATCTATGATCTACAATATCGCCTTTGATGAGTACGGAAATCCAACGTTTAGTTATAGAAGAAATCGTTTAGTAAAGCGCGTAAATCAATTTAAATGGTTCGGAGTTGTGCATGAGTATTTAGCAGTATCAGGAAATATTTTCAAATCAGATATTGCAATTAGTCACCATAAACATTTAAAGGAAAATGATGTGAGTGAAGGAAGAAATCTAAAAATTTATGAAAATCGTATTAAACAAGGAGAAAGCTTTACTCCTAGAGATTTGTATTATTATGCTAATGAACTAAAGGACCATCAGTTTTACCAAAAAGCTATTAGTTATTATGAAGAGTTTTTAGCTACCAAAGAAGGCTGGGTGGAGGATGAAATTAGGGCATGCCTCAACTTAGCTGACTGCAATAGTCATTTAGGCGATGAAGATGAAGAATTAAATTGCTTATTAAAATCTTTTAAATATGACTATCCACGTCCAGAGATTTGCTGTCGTTTAGGGAGCTACTTCATGGAAAAGAATGCTTATGAAACAGCAACCTTTTGGTTTCACACAGCTCTTCATAAAAGAGATACAAATACCGACGGATTTCAACAACCTGCATACTCTACATGGTTTCCTCACTTGCAACTATGTGTATGCTATTGGAATTTAGGTGATGTAGATCAGTCTATTAAACATAATAAGGAGGCTGAGAAATATCGTCCGAATGATGAAAGTGTGAAATATAATCATCAGTTTTTTTCAGAATTAAAGGGAGAAAATACAATTAAAAAAGTTTTATATGTCGGATGGATTGGTTATAAAAACCTTGGTGATGATTTGCTTTGGGATCTTTTCCGATATAAATTCAATGAAATATTAGCTGATAAAGAATGGGAGCTTAAAGGTACTTATATGCGCACATCAATCGAAGAGTATAACCTTGATTCATATGATTTAATTGTGTTAGGAGGTGGCTCTATTATTAGGGATAACATTCCTTTGTTATATGAAGCTATAAAAAGAGGTAAGAAAGTAGTTATTTGGGGGTCAGGTATAGATTTAATTCAATTAGACCATATTCCATTATTATTAGAAGGAAAAAGAATTAACGTCGATAAATACTTTACGAAAGATATCCAGAAAAAATTTATAGAAGTCATAGAGTATGCTGAATTTGTAGGTGTTAGGGGACCGTTAACGTACGAAATTATTAAGCAGATGGGGGCAAACGAAGATAAAATGATGATTTGCGGAGATCCTGGGTTCCTTCTCTCAGAGAGAACTGCATACAAAGAAGAGGATAAAGTATCTTTCCCATCTACAAATAAAGTAATTGGAGTTAATTGGGGAACATCTTTTAACCGCATATACGGAGAAAATGAGCGTCAGCTTGAGAATTCATTAGTGAACGTAATAAAATCACTCATCAAAAAAGGCTACAAAATTCACTTATATACGGTCTGGGATCAAGATATTCCAGCTTTAAAATCAATTTATCATAAAATAAATGATCAAGAAAATGTTATCTTGGACACAACCCTCTATCATCAGGATGCGTTAATAGACCTTATATCAAATTTTTCTTTCACAATCAATTTTAAATTGCATGCAAATATTATTTCTATTGCTGCGGATACACCTCCAATCGCCTTAGCATATCGATTTAAAGTTTTTGATTTTGCTCACTCCCTCAATTTGGAGGATTTCGTTATTTCAACTGATTCAACAGACCTCGAAACCAAAATAATGGAGTTAGAACTTTTTATAAGTCAAGATAGAACAAACATTATTGAAAAAATAAAGAAAACAGAGTTAGAATATATGCATTTAATTAACAAGCCGTTTGATGAAAAGTTATACCTTTAAGAATGTGAAAAGGAATGAAAAATAGATGTATAACATATCGAAGAATGAATGGCAGAAGCTTAAGAAGTATGGTCATGTTGAAGTAGGTAACAACAAAAACTATGCTGTTGAAGGCTTATATTATGGTGGCGACAAGATTGTAGAGGAAAGTTTAGATAAGCAATATATTTTACCATTTAGCATTGAAAACATCATTGACGCTGGAATGAAACAGTTAGGTGAGGAAAGAATCAAGCTGAAAAACGCAGAGCATATCGCTAACGAAATAAGAGAGGCTCTAAGAAATGGAAAGGGATATTCTCTTGTTCGTATTGGGGATGGAGAGTTAATTTTTTTGTCACATGACCTAATCAATTCAAGTGAGGAAATTAACAAAGAACCTCGACTCCAATTTCTTTCTTATGCAGGAGTTACCTTACCTGATCATGAAACAAGAGATTTTTTAACAGAAAAATTATTATTAACAAATGCAATAGGTGTGCCAATCGCGAGGTATCCTACTTTTCAAAACTTATTTATAAAGCTAGTGAACTACCATAATTGGAATTTAAAGAAAATGAACGTAACGAGTTCATTTATTCATTTTGAGCTTTGTCGATACACAACACTGTATCATGAGTTATTACAGCACCACCGTGTATTGTTAGTTGGAAATAAGATGGATGAGGGAAGAAAGTATTTTGAAGACATTGGTTACGAGAATATAGTTGGTAATGTTCCCGTTTTTGGGGTAAAGGATGTTTCAAATGTCATTGCTAGAGCAACAGAATATGAATATGACGTGGTGTTCGTCTCAGCGGGAATTGCTGCCAACCTAATATGTGTAGAGCTAGCTCAAGAAGGGAAAATCGCTATAGATTTTGGTCATTTAATTGATTCGTTAATAAACAACAAAGCTCATATTTTATCTTTAGATAACGGTTTACTTGACGTAAGTAAATGCTCTGATATCGGATATTATTATGTCAATTGGGGTGATTATAATACTGCAGTCTATTGGTATGAGCAGATTCTTAAAATGGAAAACGTGTCTTCCGAATGGATGAAGATTGCACACCTACAGCTTTGTGTTTGCCACTGGGAATTACATGATCTTCAAAAAGCTAATGAGCATAATGAACATGCTGAGACTTATGCCCCGAATGACCCGAGCGTTTTGCATAATAAGACTTTTTTCAAAGACATTCTAAATAATAACGAGGGGTGAATTTATGATCAGTGTTATTCTACCTGTTTACAATGGAGAAGCATTCATTAAAGAAACTATTGAAAGTATCTTAAATCAGACAGAGGAAAATTTTGAGTTAATCATCGTAAATGACGGGTCCACGGATAAAAGTGAAGAAGTGATAAAATCATTCACAGATCGAAGAGTACGTTATTTTCTTCAAGAGAACAAAGGGGTCGCTGCGGCAAGAAATAAAGGGTTAAGTCATTGTAATGGAGACTTTATTACTTTCCATGATGCTGATGACCTGTCGTTGACGAATCGATTTGAGAAACTTTTAGAAGGATTCTACGGAGAAGACATTGTCTTTGTTCATTCAGATATGCTATTAATTAACGAATTTAATCAGCCAGTCGGTTATTGGCAATCGAATAATATTCATCCTTCAGAACTGTTTTCTTTTTTTATCAATGTAGGTACTCCTTATAATAATGGTACGATTATGTATAGAAAAGAAAAGATAATAAACAATAAAATCCCACCATATGTACTCGGCGAAGATACTGCATTTGTTATGAATATTGCCGTCAATTACCCATCCTACCATATTCCAGAACCAATCTATTTATATCGTCGGCATTCAAAGAATGCATCGCAAAACATTAGCTACGAGACGCTTGTACAACACATTAAAGAGTTCTTAGCTCAAACTGAACCTAGTAAATTTTTAAAAGAAATTGATTGGTCTGATGAGCCAAAGGAAAGAAATCAACTAAAGGCCAATCTTATTGTGGGTGTAGCGCTTTCGAAACGGGGATTATTCCCTGAAACGGTGAAGCTATTTGATGAATCAATACCATTCATAATTGATCAGAAGGATAGAGATTTTTTTGAAGGAATGAAAGCATTGGTAGAAAAAAGGTTTCATGATGCAGAGAATATTTTTTCCCAGTATGAAGAGAAGGATCATATTATAGAAAATTACTGCGGTGAAGCTTTATTGCACCAACACAAATACAATGAAGCGTATATCCATTTTTTAAATGCACTAAAGCTCAAAGCTGATTATGTGACCCCTACACAAAATTTAAAAGCTATCGGTCAAATGATCGGTCTTAACTTAGTGGATAAATATAGAAATAAATATTATTAGTTACTGTAGGGATTTAATTATTATTGTTTACTAAGAAAAGTCACATATATACAACTAGCATTCGTAGCATCTTTTCTTCTATATAATGATGACTGCTGTATGGCAACATATCTTGCTGTTCTAATTTCCAGTTAAAATGTAGGTAAAGAGCATCATTACAAGAATTCGAATACAAAAACATTATATATAGTTACTTTTTATCAATCACCCGCTCTAATTATTTCCTCTCATTAAATTCCAATATTCTCGGTACATTAATACCTTCCCTCCTTTTATCGTTTTTTTCCTTGTACTTTTACAAGTATTTTAGTTTGCTAAGCTATTACATTTGTTAAGCTATGACTTATTAGTAATGACACATAAGTTCTTAGTGATTGATGCTTCTTAATAAAACACTCACCTTTAATCAATTCAACATTTTAAAAAAACTTCAAGCGTTTCAAAGAAAATTTGCACCATAAGATGATATAGATTCCATTTCTAAAGAAAGATCGGCGACTGAAAACAAAACATTTATGTAATTTTAATAGTTTATTGCTGATCTGCAAAAGAATAAAGCCTTTGTTTTTCTAATTACATGCCCTTTTTTAAGTTATTTAATATTATTTTTACAGCTTGTGGCTATTCTACCCAACCAATTATTTAAAACGAACATAGACTAAATTAGAACAAGGAGGTGTGAAGAATGTATTATAGTAGTAAAGATGAAGATTGCAAGTGTAAAGTCGTTCCACAACCGAAACCAGGGCCACAAGGACCTCAAGGAAAACCAGGACCTCAAGGACCACCAGGACCACCAGGACCTCAGGGACCTACTGGACCTACTGGACCTACTGGACCTACCGGACCTACTGGACCTACTGGACCTACTGGGCCTACTGGACCTACTGGACCTACTGGACCTACTGGACCTACTGGACCTACTGGACCTACTGGACCTACTGGGCCTACTGGACCTACTGGACCTACTGGACCTACTGGACCACCTGGTACTCCGACCGTCTTTTTAAATACAGACCAACAAGTCGATATAGGTGCAAATGGTTTCTTAGGGTTGGGTACCTTTAGTAATACTTTTCTTAACAATTCAGTAGTAGTACCACAGCTAATAAATAATATCCAACTGACTTTCAATATTCGAAATCAAGTTTTACAAAATGCGAATCAATCAGTAAGGGCAGAGGTTTTTTCCTCTGATCAATGCGGTGGTAACCTGACAGGTACAGGAATTTTTGTATTACTATCAGGTCCAACTCTTGATTGTTGCGCCAGTGCATCTGGTCCTGTTAACCCTATTCCCGCTTGTAGTCTACTATCGGTACAAATTCAGAACAATTCAGGAGTAGCATTGCCTTCTGGTGTTGCAGCAACTGTCACTTTATCTTAACAGAAATAAAGGGAAAGAATTTATATGCTCTTCCCATACTTTTCTTTAGGTTCTTTTGAAAATTTGTTTTAGATATAAATTAATACTTTGATATAATAAGGTTCTGTATAGACGAACATTCCTTGAAAATTATGCTTAGAGATAGAGTGTCTTGTTAAAGACTTGATTATTTTATAACTATTAAATCAAATTTAAAGAGCTCTGTCTCTATCCTTCATTTTATTTCGGGAATTATTCAATCATACTGATCCCATGAGTTAATTACATTTTCGGGTTCAACGTCAAATGTTGGGGTGAAGCAAGTTCTCTTCGCCCTATCCAACATGAACACCCACTTTTTTATACTTATGAGCTAATAAGATTTTAGCTCTAAAACGCTTGAAACTTCTAA
>NZ_JBPXRQ010000041.1:0-40853 GCF_051842895.1 Cytobacillus sp. Hm23 | reverse complement strand
AAGAAATGGTTGTCCCTTCAGGCAAAAGTTCCTGAATTGGCAAAAAGAACAGAACAAAACTTGTCTTCATTAATTAGTCTTAACTTGGCATTAGAGTCACCGAAGGTGGCTTAATAGCTATTTTTGTACTCTATTTAAGACAAGGGATGCTCCATCAAATTGTACAACAATTAGTTGGAGAGGTTCACAAAGAGGTTAAAGACAGCAATACACAATACAATGTTCGAGAAGGTTTGAATACAAACTGAATTATTTATAATGTACCTCTTGCATGACATAAAGTTTTATCGATGTAACTAAATGTATAAAAAGATTAGTTGTAGCTATTTACCTTTAACTATTGAATTTGGTAAAATATAGATTGTTACATAGAAAGGTGGTAGTGAAATGAATAAGACAGAATTCATTAATTCAATTGCTGAAAAAGCTGAGCTTAGTAAAAAGGACGCTGGTAAAGCACTAGAGTCTGTATTTAGTGCTATTAGTGACTCATTAAAGGATGGGAATAAAGTTTCTCTACTCGGCTTCGGAACTTTTGAAGTTCGTGAAAGAGCAGCCCGTAAAGGACGTAATCCACAAACTGGTGAAGAAATTGAAATCGCTGCAAGTAAAGCACCGGCATTTAAACCAGGAAAAGAGTTAAAAGAAGCTGTAAAGTAAATAGATGCCAAGAGAAAAAGCTTATCATGATGATAGGCTTTTTCTTTGTTTTGTTCTTCACTAATCTCACCTTTGCTCTAAGACTAGCTTTCACAATCTAATATTTATTCTAATTATAATAGTTAATCAACTGTAAACTCTGCTGCCAAATGGTACTTATCATATTCTCCTGCTTTTCTACCATCCAGTATGTCTTTCACTATACGGTATTCACCAGTAATCAAATTACCGTACAGCCAACTCCAATCAACAGTCCATTCCTTAACATCGGAAGAAGCCAATCTGTAGCCAATATCATTGAATCCATAGTTATCGTCAATGGCAACAGGGACTTGATACCATCTTCCGTTAATATTCTTTTCCAACGAAAAATATTCACCATAGATGTATTCCTTATCGGAGGTATTCTCTAATGCTACAGTCAACCCAGTAGGGGAGACGGTTTCTTCTATTGCAATCATAGTTACACCATCGACGTTGTTGACAGTTTCATATAACGTAGGTTCCCTGTCAGAATTAGTATTTCCGCATCCTGATAATAATGTCAAACTTATGACCATAGAGAATAATAAACATATATATCTTTTCAATTAATCACCACATTGCGTCTTATTATTTTACAATTATTTCTGCATACTAACAATCAAATGATACAACAGTTCAGATGTTGAGAGCTACTTGAAAATTTATACAATATTAATTGTTAAATTAAGGTATAATTATTTTCGATTATACATATGTAGGAGGTTTACAAATGATTCTAGAAATAACTACTCAGGTTCGAGTTTCTAGCATTAAAGAAGGGCAAAAGTGGTATGAAACATTGCTAAATAAGAAGCCTGATATTACTCCGCACGAGGGATTTGCAGAATGGGAACTAATTCCTGGTTGTTGGTTGCAGGTCGCAGAAGGAACTCTTACTGAGGGTAACGGACCATTACGATTAGGAGTTACTAATATTGAAGCTGAAAGAGATAGACTTGTAGAAGAGCTTAAAATTGATAGCTTTGAAATACATTCAAGACCAGAAGTTCCAGTTAAATGGGGAACATTCACTGACCCGTGGGGAAATCGACTTGGATTTTTTGAATATTTAGATAAGAGAGAACAGCAAGAACGTATTAAAACAATCTTAGGAACAATAGAAATATAAAACTTGTAAGAAAGGGAACTTCTAGGAGCTAGAAGTTCCTTTATCTCATATAGCAACAAAATTTACGAAACAATGTTC
The DNA here is from genome assembly GCF_051842895.1 of Cytobacillus sp. Hm23. Lineage (NCBI taxonomy): Bacteria > Bacillati > Bacillota > Bacilli > Caryophanales > Bacillaceae > Cytobacillus > Cytobacillus sp. Hm23. The sequence continues at coordinate 38,962 of NZ_JBPXRQ010000041.1, read as the reverse complement.
AACAGAATTTGAAGGTAGATTTCCACAGCTAACAAAGTTACTAAACACAGTATGAATAACAGTAATACATTACGGTAATGTGATTTATGAATTGTTTGGTTGGACGTATAATGTGTCATCCCGATAGCTTGAGTGAAAAGATAGTATAGAAAATTCTATATAAAAGTCTGTTAAAGGAGAGGTATAATGTTTTACAGAAGAAAGTCTTATCTTGTTAAAAGGGAGATAGTTGAAGATTTCAATAATCTTTTCAATAACATAAATTTACCAAACCAATTAAAATACGGTTCACGTCTAGTAGGTCGTTGGATGAAAGATAATAATGATGGTACTGTAGAAGTTTTCGCTATTTGGGAGTATGATAGTTATGAAGATTATTTACAGATTGAATCTAAGGTAACTAGTGATGCTGCTCATGTTAAGCGTATTACAGATTGGTATGCAAAATATGGTGGACGAGAACGTATTAAAGAATACATATTAGAAATGAAAAACGAACCTTTAGAGTCAACTTTAACAAACTAACTATAAAAATTAAGATTAAGGTAATTATAAATTGCATTTAAAGGATGGCTTCTATGGCTACATACGATGAAACAAAATTAGAATTATTTGAGTTAAATACTGATGATATCAATAGTTTAATTGAATTATCTACTTCAGTTGGCTGGGATTATGATAAATATGAAATCGGTACAGTTTTGTCAACTGGTAAAATATTTGGTCACAAAAACGCTTTAGGAAAAGTAGTCTCTTGCGCTGCTATTATCTCATACGATACAAATTTAGCTTCTATCGGTATGGTTATTGTTTCTAAAGAATTTAGAGGATTAAGTCTAGGGAGAGAGGTAACTCAAAAATGTATAGATTCCTGTTCTAATGACAAAACAATTATGCTAATTGCAACAGAAGATGGGAAAATCTTATATGAAAAAATGGGTTTTAGAACTGTAAATTATGTTCATAAGTATCTTTGTGATAGCTATACTAATAATCTTAAGTTATTAACTAAAAGTAATGTCACCATTGGAGCTTTCAATGAAATTGACATGAATAGAATTGTTGACTTAGATAAAGCTGCCTTTGGAGATAAAAGAAGTGATTTTCTTAAAATTAGAATAAATCAATGCGAGCAATGTATAGTAGCTAAAGATAACAGCGGGGATATTATGGGTTATGGTATATCTATAGGAGGTCCCATAAATTTAATACTAGGGCCTATAGTAGCACCTAATCATGAAACAGCTGTTTTAATACTAGATAAGCTAGCATTTGGACATCAAGGGAAATTAAGAATTGATGTGCCAACGGGTAATGATCAATTTATGTTGTACCTAGAGCAAAGTGGATTTAACAAAATTAGTGAGCCACCAATTATGGTCATTAACTCTGAAAATTTGCCACCTAGGAACAGTACATTATTCGGCATTGCGGCTCAAATTTTTGGTTAAGATAAAATTACAAGTTGTGACTCTTAGTAAATCACTTTTGTTTAAGGAAGACGCCTCTATAGTGTATGGTTTAGTGGAATATGTAAAGTGTAACAAGTAAAAAAATTCTTTTTATACTTGTTTGATAGTTGTACTGGCAGTATTTCTAGTTGAACAGTATATTGCAGTCCTAACAAAAAGGAAATGGAAAATAGGATGTTTGATCACTCTCGGTAGCTTTTGCTAATGTAATGGAAAGTACATGGCTAATTATGAGTTCCAAATATTCCCTAAACTGCTCAAGTGTAGGGACAACTAACTGGTGAAAGAGGGAAGAAAAAGGTGAAATGACAGTTGGTTTATAATTGTGTTATTGTTGACTGCCCACATGAAAAATAATTACAATTACATAATATACAACATGATTTACTCCACGAAAAAATAGCCTTAATCCTCATCTTGTAGGGCTGTTTTCAAACAAATATGTCTCTAGTATTGTATAAGTTTTTGTCACATATAATATACCTGTATAGGTTATGTAACCAACATGCTATGTACACTGACTTAGGAAGAATGACATACCATAAACTTGAGCTCACATCTCAATAGCATGCATTTTGTGAGCTCAAAAAACTCAGTTTAATTGTAAGATCATCAGTTTGCCTCTATGGAGATGGAAATGTCAACAAACCTTCTATTACTTAAAAAATCTTTTTCTTAGTATGGAAGGATATTATTATAGTTCTTAATAATTTCACCAAATCCATTGTTTATTAATAATTTAACTATTTCTTGTGATAGCCCTACCTCTTTATAAATCAAATAAGAAGCTTTTGAAGTTATAAGCATTTCTATAGTGTTTATCTTTTTAGAATCAATTTCTTTCCAAAGTTCGTAAGTGTGTAAAAGATCTTCAAGTGTAAGTAAAGTATAATCTTCACCTTGAAAAGTCATATCGGGTCCAATTTGATACCATGTATCACCTTCGTCAGTTAACCATTTCTCTCCAAGAAGGTCTATTGCATTTTGAATATTGTATGCGGATTTTAAATATTCTTCATTTTTTGTTTCATTATAGCTTTTTAGTAACAGGTTTAATCCCCCTAAGACATGATTAAGTGAACTGTGTGTAGGTAGTGTATCTTGATAAAATGAAAAATAATCACTAATCAAAAATGCATCTGGTGCAATTTCAAGAACTTTTCTAGATTCAATTTGGTCTACTAAAAGGTCAGCATAATTTAGCAGGGCAATTTTTAATTCTGGAATTTCTAGTAAATTTCCTGTTTCTTCTAGGAAAAGAGCTATCCCTTCATTATGACGTGTATCAATATAAGGAGCTTCTATACCGTATTCCCTTTTAAGCCAAGTGCTTGTAATTTCAGTCTCCCAAAACTCCTTATTTCCTTTAAAAACTGTTAAGTTTGCTATAGAATTTAGAACCAAATCGTAAAAGTACCTTTCCTTTGTTTCTTTGTATTCCTCTAATGCAGAAAAATCCTTTACAAGCAACAAATTCCTTCCGTAATTAAGCTTAGACTCTGGCAGAGGCTCAACAGTAGTAACTAGTTTTTTGTATGGCCCTTTAGCGGTATACCAGCTATTAGTTTTCCATTTATGGTAATTTGATTTTTTTATCCATTCGCTAAAAGAATTATCAGAAGTAAATAATTGTTTTTCAGAAAAAAGGGACCAATGATCTACAATGTCTTCTCCTAAAGACTCCATATCCAATTTAATTTGTAGATGGTCTTTTTTTATAATCACATCAACATCTCGATTCTCAGATATAAGCTCTCTGACGATACTTTCTCTTTCATCTTCGTAGGTTTGAGATAATTCTTTTGAATGATATATTTTACTAATCATAACATTTGAGTAATATTCACTCCCATTGTAAGTGGTTAGTAAACCTAGTGGGTTAGTAGTTAAGTCAAAACCAATATCTTCATTGTATCTTCTCCCTGCCAAAAATTGGTCAAATGGCTGTAATGTATAGTGTGATACTTCTGGTATGGGAAATGTGACAGTTACATCTATTGGATTTGTGCTATTATTTTCGAGTGAAGTAAAGATAAAGAAATCCCCATTATCCAAAGTTCTTTTTGTAATTTTAAGAAACGAAATTGGACTAGTAAGTATCTTATAAGTATAAATTGTATCTTTACTGTTCAAATAAACCTGTTCTTTTGTATCAATTTGTTCAAATCCATATTTTTTCTCATTAATCATAATATTCCGAATATGATCTTGTTCAGAAAATTCAATAGAAGAGGTCGTTGTAAGCTGTTTTCCTTTTACATATTCTAAATAAAATGCCAGAAAAAAAATAAAAATAATTACAAACACTAATCTTTTCAAGAATAATTTCCTCCAATGTAATTGAATTACAAGATAACAATATTGGTTGGTCTTATTATATTAAATATTTAATTGTTAACATTTGTATATTTTATATATTATATCCTATTTTTTTAACAATGTTGAAATGGGGCGATCTATGTTAAATTTTTGGACGCTAAGAAATAAGATATATTCAAACCGCCTACACAATTCAAGGTGATATTGCAACGGCGCATGATATGGCGCCTCCATGGTCATGTTACTCCTACCAAGAGCATACATATCATCCCCTCGGTATCGACATCTAAGGCTATCATGCTTGGCAATTCATGTAAAGGGAATTTACAACTTCTAGATAGAGCCTTGTAGATACTTCCAATACTGTTATCTACCTCTCAATAGCCTATCGATTCTAAGGACTTCAAATAAATGGCTCATTTTGTCAAAGAAAGATTACCATAATTTACATTTAAAAGTAACTTTATTTGAGAAACATCGTCTATTATGTAGAGAGTGACAATAAAAAACTACTTTTTTTAGTACATAAGAATTTGAATTAACATTCTAAGCTATTGGAGGTTATTATATTGAATCATACTATTTACCTACTTCGACACGGAGAAACAGTTTTTAATACTCAAGGACGATATCAAGGTGAGCTTGATTCACCTTTAACAATAGAGGGGATTGACCAGGTTAAAAACATTTCAAGGTTATTAAAGCTAATAGTCGATGATCCTCATGAATGGACTATTTATTCTAGTCCACTAGGAAGGACTATTCAAAGTACAAAAATTATTTGTGAAACTCTAGGGTATGATTTTAATAAGGTAATTATTGATAAAAGAATAAAAGAAGTATCCGTTGGTTCTTGGGCTGGCTTAACAACTAAGGAAATAGAAGCTTCATGGCCTAACCTTATAAAAAATACAGATAGTTACAATTGGTATTTCAAATCTCCAGATGGAGAAAGCTATGATGCTGTTGTAGAGCGTGCATCTAAATGGCTTAATAGTGTTAAGGATGTTGAGAAAGTAATTGTCATTTCACATGGATTAATGGGTAGAGTTTTAAGAGGGGTATATAAACAAATGGATAAGGAGGAAGCATTAAGATTAGGAGTTTCGCAAAATGCATTTTTTAAATTAAATAATCAGAACATTGAACAATTCTGTTATGAGTATGAGGAATTTTAGTTCATTAACATAATCAAAATGAAGAATATTGGAATTTGTCTAGTCCTTCTTCCATACATCGAGGGTGTAGCATTCTGCTAGTACTAGCTCAAACAGAATATTAAAGAATAAAAAAAAATCGTCTATAAAAGACGATTTTTTTATTAAAACTTTTGTACGTTAGCAGCTTGAGGTCCACGGTTACCATCTTCGATATCGAATGAAACTTCTTGACCTTCTTCTAATGTTTTGAAGCCATCACCTTGAATAGCTGAGAAGTGTACAAATACATCATCTCCACCTTCAACTTCGATAAATCCAAAACCTTTTTCTGCATTAAACCATTTTACTTTACCTTGTGCCATTTCGCTTCCTCCTGGGTGGATAATTCCACATTATATTACTATTCTTACTCCAAATATATATTAAAGATGAAAATCTTTGAGATATTTCCTTTTAACAATCATATTGGAACAACAATAACAGATCTTATTATACCACATATAGTTTCAAGAAGAAAGGGCTTTATTATTTCGTTGCTGTTATAAATCAATTTTCGCACCAATTTTGTTTACACTTTTAAGTTCAAGATATATTTTTGCTTACTTTATAATACAAATGTAGTAGGTAATTAGCTTAATTCAATTACAAAGTAAATGATCTAAGTATGGTAAAATAATGAAAAAGATATTTTTCTAGGTAAATTAAAAAATCGATAAGAAAAGGTGATGCATATGAAGGTTGTGAAAGAGAAGAATAAGTCAAATTATGTATCAACGGGTATTACATTTGGATCGGCATTAGCAATTGCAATATCTTGGAGTCTTCATAAATCAATTATTTGGGCATGTATACACGGTCTATTAAGCTGGATTTATGTGTTGTATTATGCTTTAACGAGATAAACAATAATTTAGTTCAACATCTTGTAGTTGAATCATGTATAGATATTTTTGATGGTTAAAGAGACTATTAATATTAAATCACTATTAATAATGAAGTAGTTATGTATAAGCTCCTATTTACTTTTATGTAAAAAAATGAGATTATTAGGTAAAACTAAACGAAATCATTACAATTTTAGCTTTGAAAATAATTGAATATTGTAACAAAAGATAGTTTATTGACAAATGTTTTCGAAAAGAGGTAATTTCTATTGATAACATTGGAAAATCTCTATGATAAAATGATCTTTGATGAACGTAGTAATGTTGAACTTGGTGCGGCCATAAAAGTAAGTGATAAAACGATAGCAAATATGAAAAACTACTTAAAAAATCAGTCTCAAAATGAACCGAAGCTTGAAAATATTTTAGCTCTAGCAAGGCTATATGCTAACAACTCTACAAATATCAATGCTATAGTCCAAGATTTTGGGGAAAATGATGTAGGTGCAACTAATTTACTAAAATTAATGGATTATGCGTATGATAATAGTTTGTTTGATTTTTTGGCGGACTTAATTAAACGGTGTGAGAGAAAAAGTCAAAATATACAAAAAGCTGCTAAATTATATGATTTGCTAAGAATAAAAAAGACTCAAAATAAAAAGTGGACAAGCATCATTTTAGAGGCTAAGTTAGTAAATTCTAGTGACCCTGTTATTATCTTTTTGTTATCCATGATAGAAACTTTGGTAGTTTTAGAAGCTCGTAATTTCAGTGAGTTAGAAATGAAAAGTGAGGCGCTAATAAAAAAGGCACAATCAATTAACAATAAATATTTGAAGCTGAATTATTCAACGCGTAGCTTAGAACTTTTGGGAAGAGCCAAAATACAATTATTAAAATATGATGAAGTCAACCAAATTTCAGAAACTATAATTAGCAGCGATTCTGGAGATAGAATTAAAGCATCAGCATACTTTACTTCAGCATTAACCAATTTCTTTTCTGACTTTGATAAATGTGAAGAAAATTTAAAAAAGTCTTCATACTTATTTAAAAAAAGTGGTATGATTAGAGATAGTCAAGCTGTTGAGTCACACTTGTTTATAGCAAAATGTTATCATAAAGTTGATCTAGAAAATGCAACAGGTGACACATCTGATTTTGACCGAGCATATTATTTTTATCAAAAAGGCTTAATCAAGGAATCTGAGCAATTGATTAAAAATGCTACATATGAAGATTACGAGGCTCCATTTATTAGTTTTATGAAAGGTCTAATAGCAAATGATCTGTCTTCAAAGAGAGACCATTTAAGACAATCGATTATATTATTTGAAGCAATTGGTGATTTACATTATGCACAGTTACCAATGCTTGAATTAAAACAATTAGACAAGGAGGTACCAATAAATTGAAGAAACTCTTATTAACATTTGCAGCAATTGCTGTTATTATAGTTACTGCTACTGCGGGGATAGGCAGCGAGGAAGTAGCAAGTAGTAACTTAGAAAAGAAATCTAAAATCACTTTTAAATTAGGGGTAATTGACCCTGATGGGAACTAAATTTAATATTGTTTTTGATGGACAGTGTTCTATATGAGCACTGTCCATCCTTCGTTTTAGGGGCTCGGAATAACTACAACAAGAAAAAGAAAATGCGAAAATGTAATTAATTTACATATAAGTTTAATAATTGGAGTGAAGTCGCATGTCTGAACGTCAAAAACAAATTGAAAGAGAAGTAGAAGATATTATTGAACAAACTCTTAACATCTTTCATAAGAATGCTTTCTTAAACACGTGTTGGGAAGCAGATATAGCGTTAGAAAAAGACGTACACATCACAGATTCTTTGATTCTCAAAGATCCCTTTGATTAATAAATGTAAATATATTTATAAATTCTTTCGAAATTACGACCACAATAAATGATAAGTAAAATGTAAAAATGTACTTCTAACTAACCTCTCAAGAAAAAATTATGACTTTTGATTTTTTTATTGATGATTGTATAAAACATATTTCTACCTGTTAAGTAGTTGCATTATTTTTGAACGTTACTGAATTGTAGCGTTTTTTTTTTCGTTATGATAATGGATGGAAGATTGAGAATCTTATAGATAAGGAAGTGAAAAATTTTAGCAGCTTTTTTGAAATACAAGAAAATCAGAAGACCACAACGATTAAGGAATTAAACGATGCAGCATATCCTTATATTGATGTGTAGTTGTCGATACTTAAGAAGGAACATTATGATCCGAGGTTTTGGCACCATTTCACATAAAGGCAACAGCCTTCAAGTGAAATGGCTCTAGTATATACAGGAGAAGAATATGTAAGTAATGATATGAATAGTTAGTTTGTTTCAGCGATAACTTTATAGTTTTTGTGGTTAATAACTGTTCGACGGTGTTCAAGCTCTAGTTCATTAAAATTATCCATATAAGTTAAGTCTACAATTACGGAGTTCTCATTAACTTTCTCAACGATTCCTTGTAGCCCACCTCTGAACTCGATGATGTTCCCCACTTCTGCTTTTTTCATGTTATCTCTCCTTTAAAAACTTATACTTCCAATTTTGCCCTAAAATAGATAATCAGTAAAGCAATTTTTTGGATAATTGACATTTATTATCGTTAGTTCATACGTTTGATCTGAAAAATGTATTAATTTACCATTACGAATGAGTCAATATAACTATTTTAATAAGGTTAATTTTAACTAGGTTCGCTCTCATATAGACAATAAATAACTTTACATGTAAAATACTAAAATATCTAGTTTGAAGTACTAATACAATGTAATAGGCTAGTTTACATACTTTTTAGCTTTATTACCCATGATTATATAGATTTTATCATTTATGTCCAACAATAAGTTATTACTAGAGGAGGAATGTCCATATGGATCAACAATATATTACAGATATATTAGATAAACTGCGTGATGGAGAATTAAATGAATTTAGAGTTAGTAAGGAACAATTCTATACTTATAGAAACGTAATAGTTCGTCGCAGTGACTTTAAGCATTTTCATGGAATTGCTCAAAGAGGTGGTGACGTAATATATCGTTATCTAACAGAAGAGCGTAGTTAAAAACTATGGGTGCCCCTAATAATCGTACCTTTTTAAGAGCACACCATTAATGACTGTTCCAATTGTAATGCCGTTCAAAGCGCAATCATAATTTATCGATATTACTCACGTAAACGCAAACGAGTAGGGATTGTTTGTTAATGCGATCATAATTAGGAAATATATCCAAAATCTGCTCTTTGTAACTAAGCAACAAAGAAATCCAATTGAAAAATTAAATGAAAGGCTAAGTGGAAGGTGGAGTGAAAGTCTTTCTTAATTTTGCTAAAGCATGTCTTCGCCATGATTTAACTGCAGCAATTGAGACACCTTCTTCACTAGCGATGTGTTGTAGTTTTTTACCATACAAAAAAGTACCTAATAGCCATTTTTGTTGATTCATTGTTAATACTTCACAATACATGAGCAAACTTTCATGCTCTGTTTCTATATCCACGTAAGAACCGGCAAGAAACTGAAGGTTTTCATCACTCATACAGAGGAAACGACTCTCTACACGGTTTTCTTTTGTCAATTCAGATAATAATTTTCCTTGAATTGTTGCATAAGCATATGTTGAAAAAATTCCTTTTTCACTATCGTATCTGTCATTAGCTTGCCATAAAGCAATTAAGGCGCTTTGATAATAGTGATCAAAGTTTTTATAAAGATGAAGTTTTCTCATTATTGTTAGTATCATTGGTCGGTATTGATGGATCATTTGTTCAAACAGTTTATCATCGCTCATCGAATTTTCCTATCGAAAGCGCGCTTTGACTATTATTCCGCGGTAACACCAACATACTTGACAACGGCTTAAAAGTTCAAATTCATGAATGAAGGTTATTATGCTATATGAGTTCATAGAAAATAAAGTATCATATTAGCAGATTATATATATGAACTAAGTAAGGCTGGGTGAAATTTTAAATTCGCAAAATTTAACATGTGCAAAAGTGAAGAGCTTTCTGACAAGTCTATGCACCAAAGAAACTATGTGTAACAAATATAAAATAAAAAAACCTGTCACAAAAATATTGTGTACAGGCTTCTTAAAATTTCTTAGTGTTAGTCATTGTTATTTAATGTTTCAAGGATTGATTCTAGGACACTAATGTCACTTATTAATAAAGCAGGAAGGAAGATAAAAACTACGATAATCGCTACGTTTGCTAACAGAAGTATTTTCAACGTTTTAAATAATCGCATACAATCACTTCCTTTTTACAAAGATAAACAAGCAACATACGATTTGAAGCTACATTAATCGCTCTAGCGCCCCACCTCCATTTGTTTTGAGCTAATAACAAAGCTTTGTAATTTAATTATAAAGGGTATGTGCGAAAATAACTATTGTTAATTTCTGAAAATATTGAATTTTTAAACATAGGTGCTATAAATTCTTTTGCTCAAGTTTAATCATTTCGTTCTCAAGCCATGATGTGTTTAAATTTTCACCTATAAAGACGAGATTCATCGGCATTTGTACTGGTTCTTTCATATAAATCGGCATCCCATACGAGTACTGAAATAAGAACATCGATTCAGAATGAGTAAATTTCAAGTAGCCTTTAATACGCAAAATAGTTTCAGGCATCTCCCGAAGCCAGTTTTCAAAAGCATCTATGTCCAAGGGATGCATGAACTGGTATACGTATGATTTTACTTTTAAATCATGTTGAACATGAGTGCTTTGTTTTGAAATACGACTGTTTTTTGGAACTGCTTGAACTTGCTGTAATGAGATATTTGCAAAAGTAGTTAACAAACAAGTCGCATGAGAATTGTAGGATTGAATTGAAAATATTAGATTTGCTTGTTCAGCTTCTGTTAAATGGTCAGTTTTATTTAAAAGTAATGTATCAGCATGACGAATTTGTTCGTATAATAATTGTTGCATCTGTGGAGAAAGCTTGTCACGGTCAAACCATCTTTTTGAATCAACAATTGTAATAATACCTTGTATTGCTAATTTATCAGCAAAAATAGGTGACATACACGCATCAACCACTTCTATTGGATGTGCAACTCCAGTTGTTTCTATATAAATAACATCTATGTTTTGGGTTAATAATAGTTCTTGAAGTTGTGCTTCTAGTTGGCCTTGCATCGTACAGCAAACACAGCCATTTAACAGTTCTTTTAAAGGTGTGTTATCAGGAACTACTTGTGAGTCAATTGATATTTTGCCTAATTCATTCATGATTACGGCAACTTTACGGTCGAGTTGTTTTTCTTGTTGTAGCAAATTTGTAAGTAGTGTCGTTTTGCCACTGCCAAGAAATCCAGACAAAATGATAATATCTATTTTTTTCTTCACTGTTTTTTCTCTCCTTAAGGTCACGTACATTCTATCGTAGCTTATTGAAATTCAGTTCGTCAATGATTTATGTTTTATATAAATGTTAACAAAGGCTTGTTTCGTAATATTGTTATTTAGATGAAATTACCTTAACAACAGGCGATTAAAGTCATACTCATATTCAAATAGAAGAAATGATGCCGAAAATGATAGTTACATATGTGTATTTTATAATACGAAAAGCAACAACAAATGCGTAAACAGCCTTTACAAATGAGCCAATTTAACTAGAAATTGTTTTTGTTAGGTACTTGTGGGAAATTTATAGTACAATTTCAATTAAACTCGCTCAACATAATTGGGCTTTAACCATAATGAGCTTTATGGAGGGATGCTGGTGGAGAGGATTGCACTTATTTCGGATATACATGGGAATATTCCTGCGCTAGAAGCGGTACTGCTAGATATTAAACAACGAGGCATTGAAAAAATTTATTGTTTAGGTGATTTGGTTGGGAAGGGACCCCATCCAGAGAAAAGTATAGACATCATCCGTGACACCTGTGATATCGTTGTACAAGGTAATTGGGATGACTTTCTTCCAAATGAAACAAATAATACATATATTCAATGGTATCAGCATCGTTTAAGTTCAGAACAACTTTCGTATTTAAAATCTTTACCATTTTCGTATGATTTTACGATGAGTGGTCGTAAAATACGGCTGTTTCATGCTTCACATACGAGCGTTCATCACCGAGTCTATCCTTGGGACTCGCTAGACAAGCGGAAGGAAATGTTTGAAAATACTGAAAAAACTGGTGGGATAAATGGACGTAAGCCAGACGTTGTTTGTTATGGAGATATTCATTATGCCTTTATCCACCATATACAAGAGAAGGTGCTTTTAAACGTTGGAAGTGTAGGTAATCCCTTAGATATGACACAGGCATCTTATATCATCTTAGAAGGGGACTACGGTTCTGATGTAGTAAGCTCCTTTGCGATTCAGTTAGTTCGAGTACCATACGATATTGAGCTTGCTATTCGCCAAGCAAGAGAAGAAGGAATGCCAGAGCTTGAGCCTTATATTGATGAGCTGAGAACAGCAACCTATAGAGGTTTGAAAAAATAAATGAAATAACAAGTATTAGAAGTTAGAGTAGAGAAACTGTGATTCATCAAATGATGGATCACAGTTTTTTATTTGCTTTTAATTACTTATTAAGTATGAGTCTTTTTGTAAAATTTTTTATAATTAAAAATGAACAATATGATGTGCTTTTATGAGAGATCAAAAAATTGTAAAAGTAGAGAGGATGCCACTATCCCAAGTGTAGATGTGTAATTTTCCACTTTCACTTATGCAGAACAAGTGTCAGCAATTAACTAAGCATAATAATGATTCCTCATTACAGGATTTTACATGCAATTTGTCGAATAACCAGAAAACAAGCGTGAAAAAGGAGATGTGATTATGGAGTTAAAAACTGCAGACTTATGTGACGAATTTGGAGCCGAATTATTAATTTGTCAAACAGAATTTCGTTCTTTTGGAAAAAAACACATGTTTTCTGGCCCAATTGCAACGGTAGAAGTATTTGAGGACAATGTTTTAGTTAGAGAAGCATTGGAGACAGTACCAGAAGGGTCAGTTTTAGTAGTAGATGGTGCAGGTTCTAGAAATTGTGCTTTGCTCGGGGATCGACTAGGTGGTATTGCTATGTCGCGTAATTTAAGTGGGATTATTATTAATGGGTGTGTCCGTGACTCGGCAGAACTTGCTACACTTAATATCGGTATTTTAGCTATAGGAACCCATCCTTTGAAAAGTAAAAAGCAAGGGAAGGGGAAAAGGAATGAACGATTACACTTTGGTGGAATAGACTGGAAGCCAGGCTATTTTGTTTACGCTGATGAGGACGGGGTTGTAGTTAGTCTACAGCAAATTCAGGTGTAAAATCATTTAAGCTGAAAAAGTGTGTTTCCTAAGCATTTATATGACTTAGGGAACACACTTTTTTTGTTGGATCAACCAAGTTTTTTTCTAGTCCATACTTCTATATTTAAGGCTAATCAAGAGAGGGAGTATAACTTCCACCTTGATAAGTGCTGTTCATGTAGATTAAACAATTACTGTTACAAATCTTAATAGCAAGGTTACGCATGAGATGTAAGTGGAAATAAGAAATGGCTAGGGAAATCCTTTGCTAAAGGACGTATAAACAACGTATCATTCCCAATGGTTGATATGAGTTCAGTTTTTAACAGATCTTGCAGGAAGTCCGGAGTAAAATGAAAATGAATAGTTTTTTCATCTGTCATCAAATTACTAAGAATGTTCACAAGATCGATCTTATCATTGCTGATGATATCGTAAATATTTAACACGCCATCAGTTTGGTCAAAAATAATAATGCTATCTTCCTCTTCAATATAGTAAGTCGCATCTTTAAATACTGTAATAATATAAAACATTAGCAGGTGTTTACAATCTTTTACCCCAAAGATGTTTGATACAGGAACTCTTGTGTTTGCTAATCTTTCAATAATTGTTAGATGTGATTGTTTATTCACATCTAATTTTTTTATCGTTAAAGGATTTGTCGGTTTAAGACTTAAGTCAGAGCGCTGTATAGTAAAGCTGCTTTCTAAGACTTTACTGAATCCAAATTTAGGATAAAAATCTAAAACAGAATCATTGGCAAATAAATAAATGAAATCACAATCGTTTTCATATGTTGCAATAATATGTTTCATCAGTTTCGCAGCTAAGCCTTTGTTTCGATATTCAGGATGTGTCATAACTGTGCCAACTTGAATTGCGTTAAACACTTTCCCCATGTGCGTGATGCTCATTTTATTAATTGAAGCATTGGCAATAACTTGTTTTTGATCAAAAAATGAATAACATATATAGTTATCATCCCAATACCCTAAGTCATACCATTGTTGAAAATCTATCCCAAAAACATCTTTAGCTAGCTTAATAAAACTCTCTCTATACGTTGAATTATTTTTATAGTCACTAATTAGTTGTAATGTATTCATATTGTATTCATTCTCCTTAGTTTAGATGTAAGTAACAATCCTATATGAGGTTATGGTAGGTGCTTATACTTGACTCATACGGCAGTGTATATATTTTTCTTTGTAAAACTTCTTTTCATAGATACGCATTTGGTTGGGTTGAATGTTGCTATATGTACTGAGACTTAAACAAGGTACAACATAGTGCTCATAGCGTCTTTTTTTAATTAAAAAGATAGAGAAGTCCAAGAAGATCTCATCATAAGTTTGTGAAAACAAGTTTGGTGAAAGTATGACATTCATCTTTATTCGATAAGTAAGGACAAATTCCTTTTTTATATCTCATTTTAATATTATATAGAGAAGCAAATGGACAAAAGCCTCCTGTTAAGTAAAAGAGAAGTTACATTAAAGCTGTTATTTTGTTCTCTACAATGTAAGTTTGGAAAAAGTAATTATATTAATCTCATTACTAAATGAATAGTTTTTTTAATATTATTATGATTCTTAATTTAAATTTCATATTAATATGATAATCTAGAAGAGGGAGAATAATTAAGATAGGAGGTTTGTTTTGTTTATGATATTAAAAGTTGGAAAAAGGATTTGTATTAGTGTAATCGCTTTATTGACCCTCGTTGCTTTTTTACAAGTAGATGTTGCTATTTTTGCAGAAGGAGTAGGAGATCCAGCACCAGAAATTGAAGCAAGAGGTAATGTAAATGGAAAGAGGATTTTATTTGATAATACTCATGGACAAACTGCCGGTGCAGCTGATTGGGTAATAGACGGGGGATTTTCAGATTTTGCAAATGCACTTGCAGATAATGGCTATTACGTTAAAGAACTTAGACAATCTACCCCAATTACATATGAAGACTTAGTGACTTATGATGCTTTTATAATACCTGAGGCAAATATACCTTATAAAAGTTCTGAGCAAGCGGTCATGTTACAGTATGTTGAAAATGGAGGAAGTATTTTTTTCATATCTGACCATTATAATGCTGACCGAAATAAAAACCGTTGGGATTCATCAGAAATTTTTAACGGTTATCGACGTGGTGCGTGGACTGATCCAACAAAAGGCATGAGTACTGAAGAGCGCAATTCAACAGCGATGGAGGATGTAACAAGCTCTGATTGGCTCTCAGAAAATTTTGGTATTCGTTTTCGTTATAATGCGATAGGAGATGTTACGGCTAATCAAATTGTAACACCAGAACAATCCTTTGGAATTACGGAAGGGGTAAACAACGTGGCTATGCATGCTGGATCAACCTTGGCTATAGTTGATCCAACAAAAGCTAAGGGGATCGTATATTTACCAAGCACAAACCAAAAATGGTCTTATGCAGTAGATCAGGGCGTATATAATGGCGGTGGAATCGAAGAAGGCCCTTATGCAGCGATTGGGAAGCATGGGTTAGGAAAAACAGCGTTTATCGGTGATTCATCTCCGGTAGAAGATGCAACACCTAAATATGCACGTGAGGAAAATGGATCATCTAAAAGAACCTATGACGGTTTTCTTGAAGTTGATGACGCTAGACTTCTGGTGAATATGGTAAATTGGCTAACGGTTCAAGAAAGCTATACAAGCTTTGCTGATATACCTGGACTTGAACTAGATCAACCTACTTCATTATTACATTTTGAAACACCACAAAATTCCACAGAGCCTGAATTTGAGCCGTGGTCTTCACCTGACCCAGGTTATAAGTGGTGGGATCAAACGACTTTTGCGGAAGGTTCATTTGGTTATGTGGAAGGTGGTCAAAATCATACATCCAATATATTTTTCTCTGAATATATTGAAGGAAGCAGTTATAATAAAGCACTAGAAATTTATAATGGAACAAGTGTATCTGTTGATTTATCACAATATACAATTGAGCTATCCAACCTTTCTAGTAGTATTTCATTAAGTGGTACAATAAACAGTGGTGAAGTCTTTGTTATTGCAAATCCTAACGCGAACCAAACTATTTTAGTAGAAGCAGATATGACTGAAACAAACATGGTTTTTAATGGTGATGATTCAATTGTGTTAAAGCATAATGGCGTTATTATTGATGTAATCGGTGTTGAAGGCACTAGCTTTGCTAAAGATAAAACCTTGTTAAGGAATAGTGATATAACATCTGGTGCAGCTACTTATAATAGCAACGACTGGACATTCTACCCTTCAAATACGTTTGATTATATAGGAAGTCATTAATCAAGCATTGAAATCATTAGGATTTTAAAATGAAAAACAAGTTTAATAGATATAACTACTTACCTATCTTATATACGGGGTTAAGTAGTTATTTTTTTGTGAAAATTTTGTATGAAAGCTACATTGCGATTTATTCAATGTTGTACTTTTGCTAAGGTGAAAAATAATTATACAATAAAGAATCGAGTAGCTTATACTCAATAAGTACTATTATAATAGTACTATACCCGCTCAATTGTTCACTTTATTTAACAATGTAACAAAGTATACGAAAAAGCTATTTTTTTGTTTGGCTGTTATCGTATAGAATGTTGTTCATTGTACTTGTATATTTACGTATATAGGATTAGATTTAGAGATACCTTTTCTTACTAAAACGAGGACTGAATTTTCTAGTTTCCGATTAATAGCAACAAAGTTTAGGAAAAAAGGCTTTTATTAAAAGCTAATTCCTTTATGTTCCACAATAGGTAATAACAATGCATTGTTTTTGAGTAGTTTTTGTTAGAGTATTTTAATAGTTAAAGAGACAAAAAATACTTTGTGAGATTTTTGTGAGAATTTTTTGGTAGTGTTATCTTTTAGTTAGTTATTAAGTTCTGTAAACATTAATTGGGAAATCATAGTGAATTATACCTATTGAATTAATAAATTATTTGAGTATTTTACTTGAGGTGCAAGATGAAAACTAAGTTAGTCGCTATACAGATATTATTATTGATTACTCTGATCGTAGCAGGTACTTTATACTATATTGCAACACATCACGAATTAGCATCACCTTCAATAGAAGATGGGGTGTTAGATTTATCGCAATGGGATCATGAAAATGATGGAGTTATTCGACTTGATGGAGAATGGGAGTTTTATCCTAATCAACTATTAAATGCAAATGATTTTAAAACAAACTCCAGTCAAAAATTTATACCTCAATTTGTAAAAGTGCCTAACATAACTTGGACAAGCTATGAAAATGGTAATCAAGCAATGAGTCCGTATGGGAAAGCAACCTATCGTTTAAAAGTAAACGTAGAAGATGATCAACATATTTATGGTATAAAGACACCTTCTTTTATAATTATGTCGAATAAATTGTTCTTGAATGGAGAATTGTTGGGATCAAGTGGGGAACCAAACGATGAGTCGCTTTATACTCCAGGGACTGCAACATACGTTACATACTTTACTTTAAATAAAGGCATGAATGAAATTATTTTACAAGTAGCTAACTACGATTATTCGGTTGGAGGAGGTATATTTACTTCTATATATTTTGGTGATCAGCAACAAATCTCGAAATTAAGAGACCGATCACTTATGAATGATTGGGTTCCAATTAGTGTGTTCCTCATCATGGGGCTGTATTTTATTGGCCTGTATTCTCAAAGGAAAAAGGATTACTTTCTCATACTTTTCTCTATTTATTGTCTAGCTACTGGTATATTCAAAGCTGTTCATGGAGAGTTAGTATGGTATACAGTTTTTCCAAATACTCCTCACTGGATTGTTTTAAGACTGCAGTACGTGTCGTTTATGTTGTCAAACCTTTCATTAGTTTTATATATATATGCAGCATTTAAAAATGTAGTTAGTAAAAAGTTTGTTTGGTTCGTAGCGTCAATAGGTTTGTTGCTAACATTATATGAACTAATTTTTCCTGCGTATATTCCTTTTTGGGTGAGAGATACTACGTCTTTGTATAGTATTTTTGCTATGGTTTTCGCTGTGTATGTAATGATTTTAGCTTTTTTACAAAAGATGGAGGGGAGTATCTATTTAATTTTAGGCTCAATTGCAATGAGTGTACATATGTTTAAGTATTTTATTGTAATTGATAGCTTTATAGCAATTGATAACCCTATTGCCTTATTTCCGTTTGAACCTTTTATATTATTATTAATGCTTGCTTTATTAATGTCACTACGGTTTTCAAATGCCTTTAAAAGAAATGAACAGTTATCAGAAGAGCTGGTTCAAGTGGATAAAGTGAAGGATGAATTTCTAGCTAAGACATCACATGAATTTAAAACACCTCTTCACGGTATTATAAATATATCATCCTTTTTACTTGAAAATGAGGGTCAACATAAATCACAAAATTATAAGGACAATCTGTCGCTAATACATGACACGTCTATTAAACTTTCAAATTTAGTAAACGACTTAATCGACGTAACACGTTTGAAGAATGGAGAATTCAGGTTGAACACAACGAAAGTAGATATAAAAGTGTCTACACAAATCGTGTTTGACGTATTGGCTTTTGAAATTCAAGGGAAACAAATACATTTAATAAACGGAATTGATGAATCTTTATTCGCCATTGCTGATGAGAATAGGCTAAGGCAAATTTTATATAATTTAATACAAAACGCAATAAAACATACTGAGCATGGGGAAATCATTGTTTCAGCTAAGTCATTAGACCAACAACTATATATATATGTCGAGGATACAGGAATCGGCATACCAGCAGAGAAATTTGAAGAGATCTTTGGGTATTTTGAACAGCTTGATAAGCTGTCACCACAAAATGGCTATCAAAGTATGGGGTTAGGGTTGTATATAAGCAAACAACTTATTGAAAAAATGGACGGTGACATATGGGTCGATTGGTCCGAAGTTGGAAAAGGTACGAGATTTGCTTTTAAATTACCTATTGCCACATGCACTGAACATGAAAAGAATGAAGAATCAGCTGAACAAACAGTCATACCTTCTAACTCTATCGTCTTGTCAGAACCAAACTTTGACAAAATAGATGAATATGAAAACACGATTTTAGTTGTGGATGATGAACCATCAAACATCACGATATTACTCAACTTATTATCTAGTCATCATTACAATGTGATTACTGCATATTCAGCTAAGGATGCTTTAAGGAAGTTAGAGCAATATAAAAATATTGACTTAGTCATATTAGATGTGATGATGCCAGTTATGTCAGGGATTGAATTATGTCAAAAAATAAGGGAGACACATTCATTATTAGAATTGCCTATTTTATTCTCAACTGTAAATAATTTGCCAGAAGATATTGAATTAGGCTTCAAAGCTGGAGCGAACGACTATGTAACAAAACCGTTTGAAGCAAACACCATTATAGCTAGAATTCAAACATTACTATCTATGAAAACATCAATGGAAGAAGCATTTCATAATGAAATGGCATTTTTGCAAGCTCAGATTAAACCTCACTTCTTATATAATGCCATTAGTAATATCATCTCATTTTGCTTTACAGACGGACAAAAGGCTGCACATTTGTTAATGATGTTAAGTCAATATTTACGAATTATTTACAACTCGGATCATAAGACAATTCTTGTTCCGCTTCAACAAGAGTTAGATTTAATAAATGCATTCGTTGAAATTGAAAAAGCTAGGTTTGAACAATTTGAATTTAGGTGTGAAATAGGCGAAGGGTTAGACACAGTCCATATTCCATCATTATGTATCCAACCGCTTGTGGAAAATGCGATACGACATGGTTTATTCGAAAAAGAAGGACGTGGTTATGTTTCATTAACCATTAAAGAATATGGCAAACATATCTTAGTACAAATAGAAGATAATGGTGTTGGAATGACAAATGACGTTCTTCAACAGTTTCGTGCAGGTAAAATAAAGAATGCAGGTATTGGTATGACGAACATAAAGAAGAGGTTAGAATCCATCAATGGGAGTTATATTGAGGTGCATTCAAGAAAAAACGAAGGTACGACGGTTAATATTCAGCTTCCTAAATGTACTGATAATTGATTATGGACTAATAAAGTTCTTAGGAAAGAGGTAGAATGCTAATGCTTAAGGTTATGATTGTAGAGGATGAAAAACCGATTTTAGATTTGATGAAGATAGTTATAGGTCAAAATGCCCATTTGTCAATTGCTGGGACTTTTACCAAGCCTCTTGAAGCACTTAAGCAGTTTCCTATTATTAAGCCAGATGTTGTATTCCTTGATATAGAAATGCCCAAAATGACTGGCATAGAACTAGCAAAAAAAATGCTTATTATAAATGAGGATATCCAAATTGTATTTACAACAGCGTATGGGCAATATGCTTTAGATGCTTTCAAAGTATATGCAGTTGATTATTTATTAAAGCCTGTGACGATTCAAGAAATAGAAAAAGTGACAACTAGGCTGAGGAAGAACCAAAAGTTTATGGCAACTCAATTAAGTGAAACTAGAAAAGTATTTGAAGAGGAGTGGAAGGAAACAATCCTATGTTTAGGTACACTTGAGGTGAGAAATGGCTCTGGTGAAATTATTAAATGGCCAACAAAAAAAACAGAAGAACTGTTTGCTTACTTCCTTACTAAACCTAATCAAATAATTGATAAATGGATATTCACAGAATTGTTATGGGGAAATATGGAGGATGACCGTGCCGTACATAATTTGTACACAACAATTTATCGACTAAAAAAAGTTCTCAAAGAAAACGATATTTTACTAACGATCAAAAAAGTGAATGAAGGTTATTTATTAGATATGAATAACATGAATAGTGATTTTGACGAATTTCTTCATTATTTCGAAACACACAAAAATGTATCAAGTGCAACCTTAAAGGAAAGTGAACGTGTGTTTCATCAATACAAAGGGAGCTTATTCGGCAGGAAAGATTACATATGGAGTATAGGTGTTCAAGAAGAGTTGGTAGAAAAATATAGTTCACTAACTCTTCAATTAGCTCTTCATTATAGTTCGAATGGAGGATTTCACTTAGCTGAGGAACGACTGAAAACCTTTTTGTCATACTATCCTTTGCATGAAAGAATAAACCTTGCTCTCCTAAACTTATATGCGATGAATGATCACAACCTGCTGATAGATTATTATGATTACTATGCAAAAATGTTACATAAGGAAATGGGCGTAGCTCCACCTAAAGAGGCACAATTATTCTTGAAACAATGAATATTCATGATTTAGTACATCCTGTAGACTGTACGATTGCATCCTTTAAGTAAGGCTGCCTTCGTATAAAAATAAACACGTATACAACTAGGTTTCAGGTCATCATTTCTCCTATAAAACGACGTTTTTATATTTGATTTTATGAACTATAGCAACAAAGTTTGCGAGAATATCCATAAAAACTGTTAGAGAGCAAGAACACACGCTATCCATCTGTTTTTTACTTGTATGTTACATGTCATTAAAACCTGTGAGTATTTTGTGAGGTCATTCTGTTATTATTTGAAAATGGGAAAAATGTATTAAACCATTATATGTAAATGTTACAATAGTAGCAAATGAATTTCGTTTTTAGGCATGGAGGCATAGTATGAAGGTATTGATTACAGGTGGCTATGGGTTTATCGGGTCTTTTGTAGCTGAAAAATTTTATAGAGAAGGACACGAGGTTCACATACTTGACAATTTGTCTACTGGTCATAAAGAAAATATTCATTTTAGACATCAATCTTATTTATTACATATTGAAGATGAAAAATGCGAAGAGGTTTTTAGAGCAAATCATTTTGATGTTGTAATTCATTTAGCTGCTCAAGTAGATGTAAAGACATCAGTTGAAAGTCCAACTTATGATTCAAAGGTGAATGTCTTAGGTGTTATAAATATGTTGCAACTAGCAAAGAAGTATAAAGTATCTTCATTCGTATTTGCTTCTTCAGCAGCAGTATACGGTGATAATCCTGCGCTACCCTTAACTGAAGACGAAAAATGTAATCCTTCTTCACCTTATGGAATGAGCAAATTGATGGGAGAATCATATTGTCAATTTTGGTCAGAAAATTATGGTATAAACACTTTATGTTTACGTTTTTCAAATGTTTATGGCCCAAAACAAAACAATGATGGTGAAGGTGGAGTTGTCTCTATTTTTTTAAATAAGTTAATAAACAAGCAAACAATTGAAGTTTTTGGTGATGGTAGTCAAACACGGGATTTCATTTACGTTGAAGATGTCTCTGAAGCCATTTATCGTGGGGTTATGAGTGATACAACTGGCGTATATAATTTATCTACAAATACGGATAATAGTATCAATCAACTTGTAGCAGCCCTAGAACAATTGGAGCCACTAAATGGCCTTGTGCATAAAAAAGCTAGAGAGGGAGATATAAAACATTCTAGGTTAGAAAATGAACGTATTAAAAGAGAGTTTGATTGGCTACCGAAATATCAGCTAGAAGAAGGACTTGAAAAGACATACCAATGGTTTAAAGATAAGAAGAAACAAAGTGTAAATAACAAAGCAGTGAGGGAAAAAAGTTTATTTCAAAAAATGTCTGAAACAACTATATTCCCTATTATAGAAAATTTGATTTTGTTTATAGTAAGTGCATTGGCTTATATCAAATTCGATTTATTATTTGGTCAAATCGACATTCTTCTATTATATATATTAATCGTTGGGGTTGTATTAGGCAAAAATCAGGTCATGATAGCCTGTGCTCTTTCAATTATGATATATATTTGGGAAGGCCTGCAAAATGGAAGAGAAATAGTTGCTTTATTTACTGATAATAGCACGCTCATTCAATTTGCAGTTTATATTTTTGTAGGACTCATTATCGGATATGTTATTGAAAAAAAGAATGTTAGGGAACAACATGCAATTTCAGAATTAAAATTGTTTGAGGAAAAATATCTATTGCTAAATGGAATTTATACTGAAACTAAAAATATTAAAGAACAATTACAAACTCAAATTTTACATTCAGAGCAAAGTGTAGGTGAAATCTATCAAATTATTAAAAAAATTGATAGTTTAGAGCCTGATGAAATTTTTAATGGTGTGATTAGTGTGCTTGAGACGATTATGAAAACTGAGGAAGCCGCTATTTATTTAGTTGGAAATAGTGAAGAATACTTGCGATTAATATCAAAGTCGAGTCACCCCCACTTAACATTCCCCTCCTCGATCAAGGTGAAGGATTCGAGTGCAATTACTGATGTGATGAAAAAGAAGCAGATTTATATAAATCGAAGTATAGATCCACATACACCTTTGATGATTGCGCCCATTATGAAAGATAACAAGCCAGTTGCAATTATTTGTATAAATGATACGGATTTTAATAACTTAACATTATATTATGAAAACTTGTTCCAAGTTGTCATTAATTTAATTTCATCTTCAATAACACGTGCCTTTGATTATGTCAATGCCACTAAATTAGAGAGATATATTCTAAATACTAGAGTATTAAAACCAGAATACTTAACTAAAGCAATGATTAGTAAGAGGAAAGCAAAGGAGCAATTAAATATCCCTTTCACTTTATTAAAGCTTGAATCAAATACTGAAATAGTACAACAGGCAGCTATAAAAGTAGCTAATAGTCTTCGTGAAACAGACTTTATTGGAATTGATAACGATGCTAATTATTGGATCTTACTTTCAAATACTAATAAAGAGGATGCTTTAACGGTTATGAAACGAATTAAACCATTATTAGGTGAAATTCAAATTAAAGAGGAAGAAATGTATGCTTAGTGCACTGCTTGCGTACTATGTCGTTTCTTTAATATATTTTTCTTACTATTTTGGGTGGAAAAAGAGAGGAACAATAGTTAACCTAACTATTCTCTTATGCTGTCCCTTTGTTGGCATAATCCTCATCCATATGATGAACAAAAAAGAACGACACAATGGTAACATAAGTAATCGAAAATTCGAATCAATTATTCACAGAGAAAAAATTGATAAGGATATACTAACAAGTGTAAATAAAGAAAAAGAGATTAATGTTGTACCCATTAAGGATGTGTTGATTTTAAATGATAATAAAACGAAAAGGAAAATGCTCCTCGATGTTTTAAAAACAGATTCATTAATACAAGGAGATATATTACAAGCCGCGATAAAGAATGATGATACTGAAACTTCACATTACGCAGCGTCAGCCATTTTAGAAGTCAATAGCTCCTTGTTAAACTCTCTTCAAAAGCTGGAGCTGCAGTTAGAAATAACTCCTACGGAAGTATCAATAATGAAGAGCTATGCACAAGTAATAAGACAGTATGTTGATCTTGGAATCTTAGATGAGCGGGCGGAATTACAATATCTATATCAATACTCTCAAGTGTTGGAAAAGATCATTGATATAGAGCCAAATAATAAGGAGAATTACATTGAAAAAATAGAATGTGATTTACAGCTTGGAGAGTTAAAAGTTGCAGAAAAGTATTGTGAACTGTTTATGAACTACTGCTCTAATGAAGAAGAAGCGTATTTTATTACGATGAAACTATATTATATCTTAAAAGATCAAGAAAAATTTAACGAAATATTGAATATGCTTAGAAATTCACCTGTCAGGCTAACTCCCTTAGGTTTGAATAAAATGAGGTATTGGTTGAAAGGGAGTGTAGGCTGAGATGAATTATAAGTTTCGAATTGGGAAAACAGTTCATTTAATTATCTTGTCTGTTTTTTTAGCAGGAATATTTTTAGGAATAGTTCGTTCAGATCTTATCCTTACAATTGTACCGGGTAGTTCACAACTTAAGAATAGTGGGCAGATGAGTTATGAACGATTGCCTGTAGATGTTTTAAATGAAATACAAGCTGAAGAATATTTACTTATATATAATGACGGTAGCCGTGAGAGTGTGTTGTTAAAGGATAATATCGAACAAACTTTATTATATATGAAGAAAAAGGTGGAAGTCATACCTCATACACTTGTCCCTGAACAAATTGATCAATACAAGAATGTCATTATAGCATTAGAAGAAATTAGTAAGATTCCTACTTTGGATCAATTGATGGAATATACCTCAAATGGTGGGAAAATATTTTTTGCGATGCGCCCTGAAATAGACAATTCGCTTTATAATGTTTACCGAAAGCTTGGAATATATGAAGTAGGAGATTTTATTACTCTAGAGGGAATAAAACTTACTTCTAACATCCTTATTAATCAGCGAGAGTTAACGATTGGAGCAGAAAATATTGCGAAAAATTCTTCCTTAGCAGTTGGCTTGGAAAGCAAAGCAGACGTTCTTGCAACGTCTGATGATGATACTCCTCTTATGTGGAGTATGTCATTTAATAACGGAAAATTCATCGTTTTTAATGGTACGATGCTAAGTACAAAAGAAAATAGAGGGTTGATTTCTGGCGCATTAAGTATGCTAAATGATGATTTTATTTATCCTATTTTGGATATGAAAGTCCTATACTTAGATGATTTTCCTGCTCCAATCCAAACTGGATACCATGAGGGAATATTTGATGAATATCGAAGGGATATAAAAAGCTTTTTTGAGGACATTTGGTGGCCTGATATTTTAAGTGGAGCAGCAAAGTATGATGTAGTATATACTGGTGTATTAATTGAAACATATAATGACGTCGTGAAAGCTCCATTTAATGATATTGGATCCGATCGTAGTACACTTATTCGGTACGGTAGAGAATTATTGAAAATGGGAGGAGAATTAGGGGTTCACGGATATAATCACCAGTCTTTGACTACAGATCCAGCCGCTGTAGAAGATTTGGGGTACAATGCTTGGAATTCAATGGGTGATATGGTGTTAGCATTACAAACGGTCGAGAGCTTTGTAAAGCAGAGCTTTCCAAATTATCCACTTACAACATACGTGCCTCCGAGTAATAGGATAAGCGATGAGGGTGTGCAAGCATTACTAGAATCGATACCAACTATCAACACTATTTCATCATTGTATTTAGAGGATGATGTAGGATATTCAAAGATACAAGAATTTGATGCGACAAGCACACATAACAACCTACCAAGGATTACTTCAGGATATGAATATTCCGAGAAAAATAAATGGGCAATCGCGAATGCCATCACTTCAATCGGCGTTTTTTCACATTTTATTCACCCTGATGATATTTTTGATGAAAATCGTTCTTTTTCAAAAAGTTGGTCAACACTTTCAAAAGAGTATAATGGAATGTTAAGCGATTTACATGCTGATTATCCTTGGTTACAAAGTAGAACTGCATCAAATGCTAGTATTCAAATGGCAAATTACTTAAATGCCGAAGTATTTATTAAACAAGATAGTGATCGTATCATTGCTTATGTTGATCGTTTTGCACAAGAAATGAAATTCTTATTACGTACAAACAAGAAAATTGGTAGTTTGAAAAATTGTACAGTTACAAAAGTGGATGACGATATTTATGTCGTATCGGCAAATGATATGATAATAGAGATTGGGTTGGTAGATTAATATGAAAATTTGTTTGGTTGCTGAAGGTTCATACCCTTATATTACAGGAGGAGTATCGAGTTGGATTCAATCGTTAATATCAAATATATCAGAGCACGAATTTATCGTTTATACGATCGGAGCTGAAAAAAAAATAAAAGGGAAATTTAAGTATAGCTTGCCGAATAATGTAAGTCATGTCGTAGAGACTTTTCTCGATGAATTTGATGAGGACGGAGATCAATGGGGAGGTCGCTATAATCTTTCTTTAGAGGAAAAAGTAGCTATCAGATCTTTACTTGATAGTAGAACAACCAAGTGGGATGTCCTTTTTTCATTATTTTCTAGTCATAGAATTAAATCTGTTACTAGTTTTCTAAAGAGTAGAGACTTTTTTGAGATTGTTCAAGAAATTTGTTTGGAAAAATATAGTGAAATTCCTTTTACTGAAATGTTCTGGACATTACGCTCAATGGTTTTACCCTTATTATTGGCGATTAAAAATTCTGTGCCAGAGGCTGACATATACCATAGTGTATCTACAGGATACGCAGGAGTAATTGGCAGTTTAGGAAGTTTTTTATATGATAAACCATTAGTTTTAACAGAGCATGGCATTTATACAAGAGAAAGAGAGGAGGAAATTATTAAAGCGAAATGGGTAAAAGGGTATTTTAAAGATTTATGGATTCAATATTTTTATAATATGTCAAATTGTACGTATACCTACGCGAATAACATTGTTACTTTATTTAATAAAAACAAAGAAATTCAGATTGAACTAGGTTGTGCAGAAAATAAAATATCAATTATACCAAATGGAATTGATATAAAAAATTTCGAAGCATTGTCATTAAAGCAAGAGAAGTCTAAAGATGACATTTTTATAGGTGCGATTGTTCGAGTTGTTCCAATTAAAGATATAAAAACAATGCTTCAAAGTTTCTCTATAGTAAAGGCCTCAGTGCCGAATGCAAAGTTCTATATTTTAGGACCGCTTGATGAAGATAAGGAATATTACGAGGAATGTGTACAGCTCGTAAATAGTTTACATCTTAAAGATGTGATATTTACAGGTGAAGTAAATATTAAAGATTATATAATGCAATTAGATATCCTTGTTTTATCAAGCATAAGCGAAGGACAACCATTAGCAATTTTAGAAGGAATGGCTTGTGGTAAGCCATTTGTAGCCACTGATGTAGGAAATTGCAAAGGGCTGTTAATGGGTGAAGCTGATGATCTAGGTGCAGCAGGTATGATCGTTCCTGTGATGCAATATGTCATGATGGGACAAGCAATTATTAAATTATGTGAAAATGCTAAGCTGAGAAAAAGCTATGGAGAAAATGGTAAAAAACGTGTGAGAACTTTTTACCAAAAAGAAACATTTATCGATAATTATAAACAACTTTATAATAAAACGGTGATAAATTAATGGCAGGAATAGGTTTTCAATTAAAGAAGCTTTTTAATGAACAAGGTATTTTGAATCAAGTTAAGGCTTATAGTTATTCAACAATCGTAACTGTCGGCCCTCTTGCTTTATGTATATTGTTATTAACCTTTGCGCAACAATTATTAATATATGCTGATACCCCATTTGTAGAAAGAGAGAAGTTTTTAGCTGCAGCACAATATGCACTCATTTTTTCACAGATTATCACAGGTGGATTCAACTTGATTATTTCTAGGTATGTTGCTGACCATATCTTTTTGAAGAAGTATGATTACATTTTGTCATCAATGTATGGAGTCATTTGCATTTGTGTAACGATAGGTGCTGTCAGTGCATTCTTGTTTTATTTATTTTCGCCAATGAATTTTACATTTAAGGTTGTATCCTATATCTTTTTCGTGGAACTGATCATCATTTGGATTCAGTGCATGTATGTATCTGCATTAAAGGATTATATGAAAATAGTGAGAAGCTTTGTAGTAGGAGTAGTCGTCTCTATAGCTTTAATTTGTATTTGCATCTATGTTTTGAAAATATATAGTGCAACAGCAATGTTTATTTGCCTAGATATTGGTTTTGCTATTATGATTATTCGGTTTACACAATATATTAGAGCATTTTTTCACGTTAATAATGAAAAATACTTCTTATTCTTTTCATACATGAGGCTGTATCCATATTTGTTCGTATGTGGGTTACTTTATACGCTGGGTCTGTATGGACATAATTTAATAATATGGCATAGTAAGGTTCAATACACGGTCGAAGAAACGTTCACAGTTGCACCTTATTATGATGTACCTGTTTTCTTTGCTTATTTAAGTGTTCTCCCAGCTATGGTACTATTTGTCGTTTCATTAGAAACATCATTTTACAAAACTTATCGCTCATACTATGATCGGATTTTAAATTCATTTCCGTTAAAGGATATTTTATCGGCAAAAAAAACGATGTTTAAAACTTTATCGTTAGAGCTGACATTTATTACAGAAATACAATTGCTTGTAGTCATATGCTCGATTGCATTAGGTTTGAAGTATTTACCAACACTCGGTTTTACGTTTGAACAAATGCATATTTTTACTATTTTAGTACTTGGAAATTTATTTTTTATCATTATGTATACTGTTGTTTTAATACTATTATATTTCGACGATCAAAAAGGGGCTTGCTTAACCACAGTTGTTTACACTGTGGGAAGTATGGTTTTGACAGCTGTTTTAATTCGTTATGACATTTATGGGTATGCTGTTTTTATCGTCGCATGTGGTGCATTAATCTTTGGATTATGGAAGCTCACAAGCTATTTAAATAACATAGATTACTATACTTTCTGTTCGCAACCTATATTAAATAAAGAAAAACCTAAAAAGGTTGGGAACTTATTCAAACGTATGAGAAAACAGTATGAATAGAGATTGTATCGAGTGGTGGGGGATGGCATGATAAGTAAAAAGTTTATAGTCATTATTTACAGTATTGCAACAATATTTGTTGTTGCAAGTTGTAGTAATGATAGCATCAATGAAGTACAAACTAAGGAAAATACACAAGAAGTAGTAATATCTAGCGGGATAAGTGAAGATAATCGTCTTTATGATTTTTATGAGCGAGACTCAGTTGTAACGCTCTACGTTACAATACTAGGAGACAACAAGAGTAATGATCCCGTTTCATTTTACGAACTAAATAATTGGTACAGCATCTATAATAGCCAAACAGAATCTCCTAAACTAGATATTATTATTCAAGAAGGAAATGATGATGGGCCGATAAATGGTAGCTTCAATCATACAGGAACATCAGATGCGAATGCATCAATTAGTATAAGAGGGAAATCTACTAGAATTGCACCACAAAAATCTTATAAAATAAACCTGCATGATCGAGCAGGACTTTGGAGAGGTCAAAAAACACTAAACCTAAATAAACATCCGTATGATCCTACGAGAGTTCGAAACAAACTTTCTTTTGATTATTTTACTGAAATAGCTAATTTGACGAGTGTGAGAACACAATTTGTTCAGTTATATGTAAAGGACCTAACTTCAGGAAGAACAGTTGAACAATTTGAAGACTATGGATTATTTACCCATGTAGAGCAAGTAAATGAACGCTTCTTAGCATCACACGGCCTTGATCCGAATGGCAATTTATATAAAGCTTCAAATTTTGAATTTTATCGTTATCCAGAACAGTTAAGGCTTGAATCTGATCCGTTATTTGATAAGGATCAATTTGAGAGTATTTTAGAAAACAAGGGCAGTAAAGATCATCAACAACTATTAGATATGCTTGATGACGTGAATAATAAAACATTGAATATAAATGATGTTGTCAATGAACATTTCGATAAAGAAAATTATTTGACATGGGTAGCTGCAAATATACTAGTAGGAAACACAGATATTATGACACAAAATTACTATTTGTACAGCCCAATCAATTCAAAAAAATGGTATTTTCTCCCTTGGGATTATGATGGTGCTTGGAGAGAGCCTATTGAAGAGGGTGAAGTTAGACAATATCCAGAATGGCATACTGGATTATCAAATTATTGGGGATCAGTATTACATAATCGTTTTTTTAAGGACCCAACTAATGTAGACGCACTAACTAAGAAGATTGAGGAACTCTCTCAAACTATAAATCCGACTCAAACAAGGAAAATGTTAGACGAATATTACAATACAGTTTATAAATTTGTAAATAGTGCACCAGATTTATCTTATTTACGTGTGAATATAGCTAATTTTGATGATAGTTATTATTCAATGGTGAATGTTACTGAACAAAATATGAAAAGCTATTTTACTAATCTTGAGAATCCAATGCCTTTTTTTCTAGGGGTTACTCATGAAGGTAACGGTAGTTATTTATTAACTTGGGATCCCTCATATGATGTTCAAGGCGATGATATTTCTTATGTTGTTCAAGTTAGTCATGATCCCTCCTTCTTAGATATCGTTTATGAAAAGAAAGATATGATAGATACAAAATCTAGTATTGATCAATTAGATCCAGGCCAATATTTTTTTAGAGTGACTGCCATCGATAGTAAAGGAAATGTACAATATGCATTCGATCAATATGAAGATTCGGATGGTGTAAAGTATTTCGGAATACTAGCTTTTCATGTTCAATAATTTAGCTCAAAGAACTTACTTCCAATAATCAGCATATTCTTTTCTCATCTTTTCGCAAGTACCACCTGCTAATGTGGAAGCATACAAATAAAGATTAATTGGTATATAAAAGGAAGGTTGTATGAAAAAGTTACGTCATGAATTGAAATTTTATATTAATGTGTCAGAATACAATATTTTAAGAGAAAAGCTTCAAACAATTTTACAGAGAGATCATAACGCAATTGATGAAGAGGGCTATCATATTCGGAGCTTATATTTTGATAACTGTGTTGATAATGACCTTTTTGAAAAGACGTATGGTATATATAAAAGAAAGAAGTTTCGTATTCGTATTTATAATTACAGTGATAAAATTATTAAACTGGAAAAGAAAAGTCGATACGGTGAGTATGTTTGTAAGGAATCTTTAAAATTAACAAAAAGTGAATTTGATAAACTGCTCGGTTGGGATTATGATTTTTTGAGAAGTAAGGAAAGTACGCTTGCGAAGGACTTTTACTTGTATTTAAGAAGTGAACATATGTCACCAAAAGTTATTGTCGATTATGTAAGAGAAGCTTATATAGAGCATATTGAAGATGTGAGAATTACTTTTGATAAATATTTGAGTACGAGTAACAATTCTACAGATCTGTTTAATCCAGATTTGGTAACTTATGAAGTATTAAAGTACCCTCTAATGATTATGGAAGTGAAATATAATTCATATTTACCAGATTATATTCGTGATATATTACAGCTTGACAGTCATCATAGATCAGCAATATCTAAATATGTCATTTGCAGAGAGAATCGTATTCAATATTATCATCAATAAAGAAAGGAATATAGTATATGGATGGACAATTTAATTTTAATGATATTTTAAAAAATAGCGTATTAAAACTAGATAGCTTTGGGAATGTATCGATTATGTCTATCTTGATTGGTATAGTATGTTCTACGCTACTAGGATTATTTATATATTTCGTATACTTGAAGACGTTTAAAAGTGTCGTTTATAGCAACAATTTTAATGTGACACTTGTATTGATGACTATGATTACTTCATTGGTCATTATGACGATTAGTACGAATATTGTTCTATCATTAGGTATGGTTGGCGCATTGAGTATTGTTCGTTTCCGTACAGCAATAAAAGATCCACTTGATATTGTATTTATGTTTTGGGCGATTACTTGTGGAATAGCAATAGGAGCAGGTGTATATACAGTTGCAATATTTGGATCTCTTTTCGTAGCCATAGTCGTATATGCTCTTTCCAAGAAGAAATGGAAACATGTCACGTATTTATTAGTTATTCATTATGATGAACAGGCAAATGATTTGATTAAGGAGCAGCTGAACAAATTGAACTATTCTCTTAAATCAAAGATTGTAAGGAAGCAGCGCACTGAACTAACAGTGAAAATAAAGCTTAAAGTAGACAATACATCCTTTGTCCATAAATTAGCAAGTATTGATGGTGTGGGTGATGTGTCACTCGTACAGTATAGTGGAGATTATGCTTCTTAAGCTAAATAAAGGTGTCAAGTCATAAGAGATATATGACTTGGCACCTTTATTAATTGTTCTAACTAGGAAATAAATACGGACACAACTAAAGTTTGCTCCATCTTTAAACGATGACGATTGTATAAAACTATTTCTTGTAGTGTAACAATATCAATAAAGAGCCATCGTTAGTTCATTTCATCGTATATACTACTTTCATTTTTGAAAGGAACAAACTGTTGTTGCTTGCTATATTTAACGCCTGTATTATCTGGTGCAACTGTAAAAACTGCAACTTTTTCATTCTTTTTCATATCCTTAAAAAATGCAATCCATTGTTGTCCCCAGGAACTATTCTCTAATTTCCTTTTGTCAAAGTCTTCCCACATGATTCCATGAACATAATCCTTTGAGGCTTCTTTAAACGTTTCAAATCCCCAATTTTGTAACAGCAGCAGGTCTGAATGTTGTTCATTGACGGTTTTCAGCAGCTCTACATAGCTATCACGAAGCTTATTAGCAATATGTGGTTGATCATAAAAAAAGTCATCGATATCACCAATTGTATCTATAAAAATGCCATCAAGGTTTTTTTGGATGATCTCAATATCTATTTCGTCTATTAATAATCGCTGATAATGTGGTTTTGAAATATCCATTAAATATGTATCCCAATCTTTAACGTACACTCTCTCATTATTAATGATTAGGTAGTCATCCTGTTGTACTTTTGTTACAAAATCTTCATTCCATGTTGCTAATTCCATCATGCTTATATAACCTAAAACGATTGTTCCGCTATCTTTAATTGTTTGAACTTGTTCTGTTGTCATTTGATGAGGTTCTATGATGATTAAATCGTATGAACTAAGCTCCTTAACAAGCTTGTCGTTTACATGGCCATAATATATGACATAATCTTCAACATTCATTAAAGCGTTTTTATGCTTTGCGCTTAGAGGAAAGTATAGTGTTATGAAACTTACAATAATGAATATGGCAACAAATATAACTTTTTTCAACATTCTAGTTCTCCTTGGGGAAAAGTATCTTTCTGAGGTTATGCTATTTATCTAATATAGTACTTTTATAGTAACAAGAAATCAACATAAATATAGGATATGTCACCAGTATTAGTAAAGTATCTAAACGCCTAGAAGATTGTGAGATTTTTGTGAGTGTTATTTGATAGAATTTTTATCATGTATAGGAAAATAAGGTTATATTTTGTATAAGAAATGTAATTGTTACCGCAATATTTAATTAGTGTTCGTAGCATCTTTTTTTCTTTTTAAAAGATAACAGTTCTAAATAACATCATCTAGTTGTAGTTAATTTATTTACTTTAGGAGCAAGTTACAACGGATCGCTTTATAGCTTTTTAATATGGATGATTTAACCGTACAATTATAACTTAATCCTTAACAAAGTTAATAAGCGTTCTGAACAAAGAAATTTCGTAGTGTATAAAAATTTAGGCATTTTGTTTGAACAAAGGAGATTAGAAAGTGAAATTTAAATTAACAAAGAAAGATATACAGCTTCAACAAGAATTTGAATCTGGTTACGCTCATTTATTACGATCAATCTATCAGAAAATAAAAACGATAGAAAACAACATAGGAGTATTAGCTATAGATGATATTAGAGAACAACTAAGAGCTGCTGAAATTAGTTATTACGTAATTAATGATACATTAACATATACGATGCTAGATTCAAAAGAGATCTCTTCGTTAAACAAAGATATAAAAGATAAAATATTAGAAATTATGACGAAATATACTGTAAATGAACAACGAGTGAAAATACTAGATCAAATGAGAAAAGCGCTTAAACTTGATAAACAAAAGAAAATTGATAATGTTCGATGGTTATATACTGAATTAAACTTAATTCAGCTTGATGGCATTAATGAACAACAAGAAAGTGACAAAGAGTACTATAGTAACGCTATGATTTATCCAAGTCATATAAAAACCTTTGAGAAATTTATTGAGAATGCAAGATATGGTCGAGTTGATGTTGCGTATTTGGAATTAATTAATTTTGTAGATAATAGTAGAATGGATATTACTGACCCTATTAGTAATTTCGAGAAGGTTATTATTAAAATAATGTGTGAAATGCTCTTTGAATATTCCGATGATGAAGCCGTTTTTAAAAATGGATTATTAGTAGAAACCTCTCGTTCTAAGAAGAATAGCTAATAATTACTTACTGTCCAATGTAAGAGACTATGAGAGGTATTGACCTAGCTTGTATTAGTAATGTTTTGCTTTAGTTAAAAAGCTTAGTATTTAAATAGTAGATTCGATGTAGTACAGAATTCATTTGTTGAATGGATTTCCTCTGTTATCCTTTGGAATAATTACAATCGTTTACTAGAGTTCAGTCATATAGTAAAATATACCTATATCATGCTATTTAATGGGGGACATTTAATGATTGCTTTAGAACAATTACAAAATACTGATTTGAAAAAGAAAAATACCTTAATGTTAATAGTAATTGCAATTTCTTTACTAGCAACCATAGGGAAAGCCTTATCAACACAGCAAATGCCAAAGACCATCTATTTTGGGCTTGAGCTACTCTTGCTCATCCTATTGTTTGTTGTTATCCATTTATTAATTAAGAAACATAACCTATTCCCAGCTATAGCCTTAATCATTACTTATTCATTTACTATTGGTTACATTTTCTTGTTTGGTATTAATATAGATGTCATTGTTGTGCTGTTATTTCTAAATTTGGTTTCAGCTATTCACTTAAATAAGTTGTATTATTTTTTAGGTTTTATTTTAGGTGGAATTGGTTTAATTACCACGTTAATCATATCTCCAGCTGAACAAGGTTTAGTAACCATATTATTAGTACATATTTTAAGCGGGATTGCTCTTGGAGTGATTATTCATTTAAATAACAAACAGTTTTATCATTTACAACAAGTTCTTACACAAGTTGAGAAAGAAGCTGAGCATAGGAGTATTCAGAAACAGCAATTAGAGACAAATGTAGCTCAAATTGTAGATGCAATTTCTACAGTAAATAACCAAATTCAAACGAGTTTAACTTCGCACAACGAAATGAAGATAGCAATTCAAGAAGTTTCTGTAGGAAGTCAATCACAATCTGAACAAATTAGCGATGTTGCTCATATTTCATTAACAACTATGCAATCTATGGATCAGTTGCATCGTTTAACGAAGAATTTACAAGCTGAAACAGAGCAAACTAGTGTAACTGTGACTGACGGCTATTCCACTATGGAAAACTTCCAACAGGAAATGTATCGTTTAAAGGAGACGATTACTGATTTACAGCAAACCTTTCAAGTCCTTTCTGAAACGATTTCAGAAACCAATGATTTAACATCTACCATTGATGGGATAACTGGACAAATTGGTTTATTGGCACTAAATGCATCTATTGAAGCTGCTAGAGCAGGGGAAGCAGGAAAGGGATTTTCGGTAGTCGCATCAGAAATTCGTAAATTAGCAGATGTAACGAAAGAGACGACTGAAAAAATTAATATAAATCTTACAAAACTCAATGAAAGTAACGATAGTGCTGTAAGTAAAATGCATGAAAGTAGTACTAGTATTAATCAAGGTGTTGAATCCACTCAAGTTGTTTCTAATATTTTTAGAGACGTAAAAGATACTTTAGAAAAACGTACTGATGAATTTATTGAGGTTACTCGTTTTGCTAATGATATGAAAGAAAAAACAACCGATGTGGAGCTTTCAACAAATGAGTTGGCAGCTATTATCGAACAGTCAACAGCTAGCTTAGAGGAAATGAGTGCTACGATTGAAACATTAACTACAGATAATCAAAAGATTGCTGCTATCATGAAGGATACGACAGTTAATGCGGAAAAGATCAAAAATACATTTAATTGAGAAATACGTAGATAACGCCTATTTTATGGCGTTATCGTCTTTTTTAATATCACTCCTAGTAGTTTATAACTGACGATGATATAATAGTAAGGATGTATTATAAAATGGAGGAACGTAAATGATTACAGTTACAAATGTAAGCTTACGTTACGGTGATCGTAAGCTATTTGAGGATGTTAATATAAAATTCACGCCTGGTAATTGCTATGGCTTAATCGGAGCAAATGGTGCAGGTAAATCAACCTTTTTGAAGATATTATCTGGAGAAATTGAAGCTCAAACTGGCGATGTACACATGACACCAGGTGAACGTCTAGCGGTGTTAAAGCAAAATCACTTCGAGTATGAAGAACATGAAGTTTTAAAAGTTGTTATTATGGGGCACGAACGATTGTATGAAGTGATGCAGGAGAAGGATGCTATCTATATGAAGGCTGATTTTTCAGATGAAGATGGTATCAAGGCGGCAGAGCTTGAAGGTGAGTTTGCTGAACTAAATGGTTGGGAAGCAGAGTCAGAAGCAGCAATATTATTAAATGGACTAGGTATTGGTGAAGACCTTCATGCGAAGAAAATGAGTGATTTAGCAGGTGGAGAAAAAGTAAAGGTTTTATTAGCGCAAGCACTTTTTGGTAAACCTGATGTGCTATTGCTAGATGAGCCTACTAACCACCTTGATATGAAAGCGATCCAATGGTTAGAAGAATTCTTAATTAATTTTGAAAATACCGTGATTGTTGTCTCACATGACCGTCACTTTTTAAATAAGGTTTGTACACATATGGCAGATTTAGACTTTGGGAAAATCCAAATATATGTAGGGAACTATGATTTTTGGTATGAATCTAGTCAACTTGCCTTAAAAATGGCTCAGGATACTAATAAGAAAAAAGAAGAAAAAATTAAAGAATTACAAAGCTTTATTACACGTTTTAGTGCAAATGCATCTAAATCAAAACAAGCTACCTCTAGGAAAAAACTATTAGACAAAATTTCTCTTGATGATATTAAACCTTCATCTAGAAGGTATCCGTTTGTCGGATTTTCGCCAGAAAGAGAGATAGGCAACGATCTCCTACGAGTAGAAGGCTTGACAAAGACACTTGATGGTGAAAAAGTACTTGATAACGTTAGCTTTACAATGAACAAAGATGATAAAATTGCGCTAGTAGGCCGTAATGAAGTTGCGAACACGACATTACTTAAAATTCTGATGGGTGAAATGGAGCCTGATAGCGGCACATTTAAATGGGGAGTAACTACTTCACAAGCTTATTTTCCTAAGGATAACTCAGCTTTTTTTGAAAATAGTGATTTAAATTTAGTTGAATGGCTACGTCAGTTTTCACCACAAGATGAGAGTGAAAGTTTCCTACGCGGTTTTTTAGGTAGAATGCTATTCTCTGGTGAAGAAGTACTGAAAAAGGCTAGCGTTTTATCTGGAGGAGAAAAGGTTCGCTGTATGCTGTCAAAAATGATGCTTAGCAGTGCAAATGTATTAATTCTTGATGAGCCAACGAACCATCTTGACTTAGAATCTATTACAGCAGTCAATAATGGTCTCATCGCCTTTAAAGGATCCATGTTGTTCACGTCACATGACCATCAATTTGTTCAATCGATTGCTAATCGCATCATTGAAGTGACACCTAGCGGAGTTATTGATAAACAAATTACTTTTGATGAATATATTGAAGACGATGAGTTGCAACGTCAAATTGCAACTATGTATAAATAATTATATAAGTGGAAGTGGAAAGGATAGATAAAGTATTAACGTCTATCCTTTTTCCTTTAGGTTCTTGCCGTAAGCCTTGTCGTAATTGAAAACTATATTGGAACAGCTAATTGTGATTTTAGCCGTTATCATTAATAAAAAAATACCGTGAACGTCAAATGAATACTTGTTTAATGTCTTTCGAAAAACAACAATTAATAGTAGCAACCAACCTTTCATAATGTGCTGATAAATTCATATAAAAAAATTCTATATGAAGGGATTGTTTATGGAATATATAGAAAACCTTTCAAAAACTATTAATTACATAGAAAATAATTTAACAAACAAATTGACGATAGAAGATATTAGCCGTTATAGCGGTTACTCAAAGTTTCATTTTCAAAGACTATTTCATCAAGTGGTTGGGGAAACTGTAGAGCAATATATAATGAATAGAAGATTAGCCGAAGTGATATGCTCCCCTTAAGGTAGACAGATTAAAAAATAAAATCTGATTACCTTAAGGGGGCTTTTTTATGTCCAATAAATTTTTCTCTATTGAATTTAAACATGAAGTGGTGAGGGCATA